>DATCIL010000001.1:0-3690 GCA_036507795.1 Anaerolineales bacterium
CCAGGTCCCTTAAAACCGCCTGCAGCTCCTCATGGAGTGGAACCAGGTTGTGCTCCTCATTGTAAACGGGGATCACCACGGAGAGGTCGTATTGGGAAGCGGATACTTCCAGTTTGGCTGTTGTGAGTGGGCTGATGCGATGCATAACTCGTTTACTTAGAACCTTGCGAAGGTTTTAGGTCCATAAGTTGATCTCAGAAGTCCAACCTTCGCAAGGGTTTGCAGGACATGCCCTATGATAACATAATTGATCCTTGCTAGAAATCTGGAAAACCGTATAATATCGTGCGGAGCGTTGGTAGCCAGCCAAGGAAAGCGGAAACATCATGAGCGCGTTGAGACAAATCATTTGGAAGTTTGGGCTCCTGGCAATTTGCCTGGCGCTCCTCAACCCATTCATGGGCAGCCCTGCCGGGGCTTCGGAGCATACTGCACCGCCGGTGCTGCGTTTCGAGCAGATCTCCTTGCGGGAAGGGCTATCGCAGAGCTCCGTGTATGCCATCCTGCAGGACAGCTCCGGTTTCCTGTGGTTCGGAACCGAAGGGGGATTGAATAAATACGATGGCTACCAATTTACTGTTTACAAACACGATCCTGATAACCCCGATACTATTTCGGACAACATCATCTCGGCCCTTTTCGAAGACCGGGAGGGAAACATCTGGGCCGGCACCGGGCTCGGACTGGATCGGCTGGACCGGGCAACCGGCACCTTTACTCATTATCAAAACGACCCGGAAGATCCGGACTCATTGAGCGGCACCACCGTCTGGGCCATCTTAGAGGATTCCCAGGGAACCTTGTGGCTGGGCACGAACGATGGCGGACTCAACCGGCTGGATCGCTCGACCGGCAAGTTTACCCATTTCCGCCACGATCCCGCTGATCCGGATTCCATTGCCGGTGATTCAGTGAAAGCCTTGTACGAAGACCGGCAGGGCGTCTTGTGGGTGGGCACGGATGCTGGACTTGACCGCTTTAATCCCGACCGGGGATCTTTTACCCATTATCCCCGTCCAGTAATTAACGAGGGCAACCCCAATAGCAGTCTGGTCCTCACCATCTACGAAGACAGGCAAGGCAATCTATGGGCCGGCACCAACGGCAATGGCCTGGGTCGCTTCGACCGCAGCTCCGCAACCTGGACGGACTACCTCAACGACCCGGATGATCCCAACAGTCTCACCGCCGATGTGGTTTGGGCCGTCCTGGAAGACCGCGCCGGCCGTCTGTGGATCGGCACCGATGGCGGCGGGCTGGATTACTTTGATCCCCAGGGCGACCTCTTCTACCATTACCGGCACGACCCGAACAGGATCGATAGCCTCAGCCGGGATGCCGTTCGCTCGTTATATGAGGACCGCTCTGGCGTCTTCTGGGTTGGCACATACGGTGGGGGGTTGAGCAAATCCAACCACAACGTTGATAAGTTTACCCTGTATCGCCAGGAGGCCGGCGCCGCCAACAGCCTGAGCGATAACTACATCTGGTCGGTAGTCCAGGACAGCGAAGGCGCCCTGTGGCTCGGCACATTCGACGGCGGGCTTAACCGCCTCGATCGCCAGACCGGCAGCGTCACCGTTTACCGCAATAATCCCAGGGATCCAAATAGCTTGAGCAGCCCCGATGTGCGCGCTGTCTTGATCGATAGCCAGGGATTTCTCTGGGCGGGCACGGGAGCTGCGGGTCTCAATCGTTTCGATCCTGAAACCGGAACCTTCACCCAATTCCACCACGACCCGGCCGATCCGGATAGCCTGATTTCCGACCAAATCCGGGTCTTGTTCGAGGATGGCTCTGCTAATCTCTGGGTTGGAACCTTCGCCAACGGTCTGGATCGCATGGATCGAGGCACCGGCGCCTTTACCCATTTCCAGAGCGATCCCAGCGATCCTGCCAGCCTGAGCAGCGACCGGGTGCGGGCCCTCTATCAGGCCCGCGACGGCCGGATCTGGGTGGGCACCTCTGGAGGGATAAACATCCTGGATCTCGCCACCGGTAAATTTACCCGTTACCTGTCTGACCCCGATGATCCGCACAGCCTCAGCAATCCGATTGTTTTCGCTTTCTACGAGGATGCAGATGGCATCATGTGGATCGCCACTTTCGGCGGCGGTCTCAACCGCTTCGACCCGGCTTCCCGGACTTTCAGGCATTATACGGAGTCCGACGGGCTGCCGCACAATCAAGTCTACAGCATCCTGGCTGATGCCGAAGGAAACCTGTGGTTGAGCACCAACAACGGCCTCTCCCGCTTCGACCCGCGCACGGAAACTTTTAGAAATTATGGCATTCAGGATGGCCTGCAGAATGTCGAGTTTAACCTGGGCTCAGCATTCCGGGGAGTGGAGGGTGAGATGTTTTTCGGCGGCGTGGATGGGTTGAATGCCTTCTTCCCCGCAGAGGTAAAGGATAGCGACTACCTTGCCCCCATCGTCATCACCGCCTTCCAAAAATTTAACCAGACCGTGATGACCGATCTCCTTCCTGATCAAAACATCCAGCTCTCCTATCAAGATAATTTCATCTCCTTTGAATTCGCTTCCCTGGACTTCACCGCTCCCAGCAGAAACCAGTATGCTTACATGCTGGACGGGTTCGACCAGGACTGGATCGAGGCCGGGACGCGCCGCTATGCCAGCTACACCAACCTGGGCGGCGGCGAGTACCTATTCCGCGTCAAAGGGACCAACAGCGATGGAGTCTGGAATGAAAGCGGAGTCTCGGTCCCAATCCATGTCACCCCCCCGTTCTGGGAAACCTGGTGGTTCAGCGTCCTGGCCATTGGGCTCCTGACCGGGGGGACGGCCAGCGTCTACACGCTGCGCTTACGCAGTCTAAATTCTCAAAAAGAAAAATTGGCCATACTGGTTGCCGAGAGAACCGAGGAAATTGAGCAGCGACGCCGCGTAGCGGAGAGCTTGCGTTTCACCCTTACGGTTCTGAACTCCAGCCGCCCCCTGGATGAAATTCTGGAGTTCATCGCGGATCAAACTGTAGAACTGCTGGCCTGTGATGGCGTCGCCATCTACCGCCTCGATCCCGAAAGCAGGTTGTTGACGATCCAGGCCGCCAAAGGTTTAGAGGAGGACTACGTAGCCAGATTGGCGGTCCCACTGGGCTCGGGCATCACGGGCCGGGCAGCCAAAGATCGCAGACCAGTATCGATAAGCGAGCTGGATGACGTTGAAGAGGAACTGGAATCTGTTTTCGTGGAGGCCGACCGGCGAGAGCTGCTGAGATCCCTGATGGAGCAGTATCCCGGTATGCTTTCCATCCCTCTGGTTATCCAGCAGGAGGTCTACGGCGCCATGACTCTGTACTACGGCACGGCACGTGATTTATCGCCTGATGAACTCGACCTGGCCATCACCGTTGCCGAACATGTTGCCCTGGCGCTTGAATCCGCCCGATTGAGAGAACAGGCCGGTGAACTTGCCGTAATCGCTGAACGCTCTCGCCTGGCCCGGGAGCTGCACGATGCCGTCACCCAAACGCTGTTCGCCTCAAACCTGGTGGCAGAGGCGCTGCCAAGGATTTGGGAGAGGAATCCCGCCGAGGGCCAGCAGCGCCTGAAAGAGCTGGGTGAATTGAACCGCGGCGCGCTGGCCGAAATGCGCTCCCTATTGCTCGAGCTGCGGCCCAATGCGCTCATCGAAGCCGAAATGAAAGATCTCTTCAGATACCTGA
>DATCIL010000002.1:0-11368 GCA_036507795.1 Anaerolineales bacterium
GTCGAAGCGCGTTTCATCTGCCAGAATCCGCACGTCAAAGGCCCTTTTACCACCGGCGATTACGTGCGCTGGAAAATGAACCAGATCTTCGGGCCGGAAAACTGGAGCCACACGATCCTCCACGGCCCCGAGATGATAAAAGTTAACGATCTAAGCGCCTACGTGCAAACAACCGTCCGCCTGGTGGTCAGGTTTGCCAGCGGCGAGACCGTCACTCACGACGACCTCGGCGTCGCCATCCTCCAGGCCACCCGCGGCTCCGACCTGGACGGCACGATGCCCGAGCGCTACGAGACCGTGCTCAAGGCCGCCGTCACGGATGCCGTCAAGGCCTGCGCTGAGTATCTCGGCGTCTGCTTTCGCCCCCTTGGCGATGGCGCCCTTGACAGCTACCTGCGCGGCCCCGAGCGACCTTCCAGGCCCCGGCGCCGGGAGATCGCATCAGATGCTAAGGAACAGTCCGCTGTGAAGCCGACGCCGGCAGCCGGAGGGGAGAAGGCAGATTCCCAGGTGGGACCTACCGTGTTCTGGTCGCGCTTCGCCGAGCTGGAGCGGCAGGGCCTGGTCAGCTCCGGCCTCCGCGACGCCCCTGAAATCAAACAGGCCAAGCGCGACAACACCTGGGCGCAGCTGCTGGAGTGGCTCGAGGGCCAGACCGGCAAATAAGATTTTACATAAAGAATGGCAAGGCCGGGGACGGCGAGCGTACCCTGCCGTTGACAAATTGGATATTTACTATAAGATTAGGGTGATAATATTCAGGTACACTGGGGCTATATCCAGGAGCGAAGCAATGGCAGAGTTAAAAACTCAACCCACCGATCAAAGCGTCGAGGCTTTTCTCGAGGGCATCGAGGATGAAAAAAAGCGGCGGGATTCCTACGCCGTCCTGGAACTGATGAAGCAGGTAACCCAGTCAGAGCCAGTGATGTGGGGAGACAGCATCATCGGATTTGGCAGCTACCATTACAAATACGCCAGCGGACGTGAAGGCGACTCGCCCCTGACCGGGTTCTCTCCCCGCAAGCGCGACCTCACTCTGTATATCACGTCCGGATTTGATCAATATGAGGGATTATTGGCGGAATTGGGGAAACACAAGACCGGCAAAGTCTGCCTGTATATCAGGAAAATCGAGGACATTGACCTTGACACGCTGAGAGAATTGGTACGGCAATCGGTCGAACATATGGTCGAAAGCAACGCGTGATCCGTCTTCCTATAAAAAGAAACAGGCTCCCCTGAACCAGGCCTGCACTGTCAAGAGGAGCCCTCATCAATAACAAATTGTAATTGCTTATTCGCAAATCGCAGCTATCCCTCCACAGGCATCGCCTCCACCTGCTCGATCAGACGCTCGATCACATCAAACCCGCCCTGCCAGAACTCGGCGCTGTGAATGTCGATCCCCGCTTCCGTAAGCACCCGGACCGGCGCAGCTGATCCGCCCGCCTTGAGGATCTTCAGGTAGCGCGGCTTGAAGGATTCCCCCTCCTCTTTGTATTGCTGGTAAAGGGACAGCACCAGCAGCTGCCCGAAGGCATAGGCATACACATAGAACGGCGTATGATAGATGTGCGGGATGGACACCCATTCCCACTTGAACTCATCGCTCAGTTCCACCGCATCACCGAACTGCTCACGCAGGTTTTCCATATACGCCTTGCTCATCTCTTGAACCGAGGCCCCTTCCCGGATCATCCTGTGCGCTTCCCGCTCGAAGAGAGCAAAGAACGCCTGTCGCATGATCGTCGCGTACGCATCGTCTATCTGACGAAAGAGCATATCGCGGATCACTTCTTCGTCGCTCTCCTCCGCCATCAGCTTGTCCAGCAGCATCATCTCGCCGAAGGTTGAAGCTGTTTCGGCCATGGGCAGCGAGGCGTGCCAGGTGAAGATCGTGTGGTGTTCGGCCAGCATGGAGTGGATTGCGTGACCCAGCTCATGCGCCATAGTGGCAACGTCGTCCGGGCGTCCCTGGTAGTTCATGAGCACATAGGGCGTCATGCCCGGAACCACCGAAGCGCAGAAAGCCCCGCCCCGTTTGCCCATGCGCACTTCGCTATCCATGTGATCCTCATCGAATACCCGTTTAGCCATCTCGGCTACGCTTTTATCGAACCCTTCGAATGAATCGAGCACCATGTTGGCTGCAGTGTCGAATTCATACGTTTTCTCGGACTTGACCACTGGCGCGTAGATATCGTAACGCCTGATGCAATCCATGCCGAGCCAGCGGGCCTTCAGCCGGAAGTAACGCTGGAACAGGCTGGCGTTTCGCCGGCAAACTTCCAGCAGCGTATCCACTACATCGTCGGGCAGGTCATTCTCCAGGTTGCGCGCGGACATCGGGCTGGAGAACTTGCGCAACTCGACCTGCTCGTTATACCAGTCCCGCGTCCGGTTTTGGTACATTTGTCCCAGGATTTTGCCATCTTCCCCATACACGCGGTACAGCTCCTGGTAAGCCGCAGCCCGCAAATCTGGGTCAGGTTTGCGCACGTACACCATCAAGGAATCCCGGGTGAGCTCCTTTATCTCGCCGTCTACCTCGATCTTGAAGACGTAGCGGTTGGTGATCACATCGTAAAGATTAATCAGGGCGTTTGCGCCGGTCACGTCCTTGATATTGATGATCTTCTCTTCCGGCTCGCTCAGTGTATGTGGCTTGAACAGGCGCATCTGCTCCAACCAGTAGCGATAGTCGCCCGCCTCCGCCATCAAGCGCTCGGCGTCTTCGTCCGCTAAGCTCTTCCACCACAGGCTGAAAAACAGCGTACGATTCTGAACCTCAGCCATAAACTGGTCCACTCGGGAAACGAAATTAACCGCCTGCTCATCCTGAGTCTCGGCTGCGAACCACAAGTTGGCGTAATAATAAATCCGGTGCATCAGCCGGGAGATGCTCTCCATCTCCCGCACCATGTCCATGAAGCTGCCCTGGTCCATATCCGCGGCCAACTGTGGTCTTTTGGCCTCAAAAGTCTTCACCTGGCGCTCCACGTTCTCGAAAGCCGCCTTCATCTCCGCGCTGTCGTGCGCTGGGAACAGGCCGGTCAGATTCCACTGGCTCAACTGGTAAGATCCATTCTTAGATGCCATCGTTCATCCTTCTCCTCAAAATCTTCCGCATCCGGTTGATTGGATGAAGCTCGCCGCTCTGGGGATCAGCGTAATGCCACTGTTCCCATCCGTTGCAGGGTGCCTGTTTGATGTATTTCGCTAGTTGGTGGATTGAGCCGCGCCGCCCATTATACTCCAAAGAGCCATCTGCAAGCACCCTGGCGGTCTGGTCGCCATTTTTGGTGAAAAACAGGGTTTGCCCGGGCTGGAGCAATCCGTGCTCCAGCAGTTTCCCGAAAGGAATGCGGCTTCGTTTGCGAGGGTTTGGGCTGCTGAACACCGCCTGGTCGAATTCGGCAGGCTGGATGGCGGCTAGCCGCTCCTCGGCCAGCGCCGCGTAGCGCGGCTCGCGCTCGATCCCGATCCAGTGGCGATGCAGTCGCTTGGCGACCGCGCCGGTCGTCCCTGTCCCGAAGAAGGGGTCGAGCACCACATCTCCGGGATTCGTGCTGGACAGGATCACCCGGTAAAGCAACGCTTCCGGCTTCTGAGTCGGGTGCGCCTTCTCCCCATCCAGGCGTAGCCTTTCCTTGCCCGAGCACAGGGGCAGGTGCCAGTCAGAGCGCATTTGCAAGCCGCCGTTCAGCGCTTTCATCGCCTGGTAGTTGAAGGTGTACGCCGCCCCGCGCTCCTTTTGCGCCCAGATGAGCGTTTCGTGGGCATTCGTCAGCCGTACGCCGCGGAAATTGGGCATGGGGTTTATCTTTTGCCATACCACATCATTCAGTATCCAGTAGCCCAGGTCTTGCAGGATCGTCCCGACCCTGAAAATATTGTGGTAGGTGCCGATCACCCATAAGGCACCGGTGGGTTTGAGCACCCTTCTGCAGGCCACCAGCCAGGCGCGCGTGAACTCATCGTACTCGGCGAAGCTGCTGAACTGGTCCCAATCCTCATCTACGCCATCGACCCTGGTCATATTGGGACGCCACAGCTCCTGGCGTAGTTGCAGGTTGTACGGCGGGTCGGCGAACACGAGGTCGACCGACTCCGCAGGAAGGCGCTGCAGGATTTCCAGGCAATCGCCACGCAGCACCTGATTTACCGGCAATAATTCTGTTTCTGGCATCGATCTTGACCCGTGGAATATCTTTAAGTTATACTTTACTGGTTTGGAGCACTGCCGAAGTGGCGGAACTGGCAGACGCGCACGACTCAAACTCGTGTTCCCTCGGGAGTGAGGGTTCGACTCCCTCCTTCGGCACTCGCAACCAAAGATTATAACATCAGCCCTCCGTCGCATTCAGGAGGGTTCTTGTTTAACCTCCGCCCGGGAAAAGTGAGTCGATCAAAAGGAGCGTTTGATATGCCAACCACGAATGATATTCTCGGCGTTATCTTAGGCGGCGGGCGTGGGGCCCGTCTCTATCCCCTCACGCGTGATCGCGCCAAGCCCGCCGTCCCAATCGCCGGCAAGTATCGCCTGATCGACGTCCCCATCAGCAACTGTATCAACTCCGGTATCACCGGTATCGCCATTCTCACCCAATTCAATTCGGCCTCCCTACACCGCCACATCTCCCGCACCTATGTCTTTGACGCCTTCCACCGCGGCTACGTGCAGATCCTGGCCGCGGAACAAACCCCGCGCAGCGACGCCTGGTACCAGGGCACGGCTGACGCCGTCCGCAAACAGCTGCTGGAAATTCAGGCCACAGGGGCCGAGTATGTGCTCATCCTGGCCGGCGACCATCTTTACCGTATGGACTACGCTCCCCTGGCGCAATTCCACTGGGAAAACCAGGCCGACATCACCGTCGCCGTTCAGCCGGTGCCGCGCTCCGAAGCATCCCGTTTTGGCCTGCTCAAACGCAGCGTCTCCGGGCGCATCACTGATTTCGTCGAAAAACCCAAGGATCTGCAGGTCCAGGAGCGCTTTGTAAGCCGCGACGAACCGGACCGTCCATTCCTCGGCTCCATGGGTATTTATTTGTTTAAGACACAGCTCCTCGTGGAATTATTGGAAAGCACCACCGACGATGATTTCGGTGGCGAGGTCATCCCTCAGGCCATCAAATCCCGTACGGTTTATGGCTTCGATTTCGATGGCTACTGGGAGGACATCGGGACTATTCGCGCCTTCTATGAGGCAAACCTGGCCCTTACCCGACCCGACCCGCCCTTCAAACTCCACGATCCGGTCCGTCCGATCTACACGCGCTCCCGCTTTCTACCCGGCTCGAGCATCGACGGCGCAAGCCTGGAGAACGTCATGCTGGCCGACGGTTGCCATATCCTGCGTGCTGACATCAGCAATGCCATTATCGGCCTGCGCAGCCAGATCTCGGATGGGGTGCGGATCATCAATACCATCCTGATGGGCGCCGACTATTATGACGCCGGCGGGCCGGAATCGGGTGGCATTCCTCTGGGTGTCGGTCCCAATTGCGAAATCGAAGGCGCCATCCTGGATAAGAATGCCCGACTGGGTCCCGGCGTGGTCATCCGACACTTCCCGCCCGGCACCGAGATCGACCAGGAGGATTGGATCGTCCGGGACGGCATCGTGGTCATCCCGAAAAATACGACCATCCCGGCCGGCGCCTACATTGGCCCGGAATGAAGGTGTCAAGGACACATCTCCCCAAAATCGCCTATAATTCCGGCTTGATGGCACGCAGAACCTTGTTTACTGCCCTGCGAGGGATCTCCCTCGCCTTGTTGCTGGCCGCTGGCATCCTGGCCGTTTTGCAGTACAAAACTTATCAGCGCTCAAGTTCGGTTTTCCCCGCGGGATCCGTCATCGCCGGTATTCCAGTTGGCGGGTTGACTCGCCAGCAGGCCGGGCAGCGCCTGTCGGAGGCCTACGCCGCCCCCGTTGAGCTCCAGTACGGCGATGCGCTGATTCATTTGCAACCTTCCGAAGTGGACTTTCAAATTGCCCTGGATGAAATGCTCGCGGCTGCCGGCCAAACTGCCCAGTCATCCATTTTGAGGGGCTTCTGGAATTATTTACAGGAAATTTCAAACCAGCCGGTCCAGGTCGCCTTACAGGCATCTGTCCCGCCGGAGCAGATCCGCACATATCTTGAGGCTCAGATTGCTCCGCGCTACGATCAGCCCGCCCTGGCGCCGATGCCCGTTGTTGGCACGGTTGCCTTCCAGCCCGGTGTCGCCGGGATCGCGCTGGACATCGATGGCGCTGTCCCCCTGGTCGAAGATGCCCTGCGTTCGCTTACCAAACGCACGGTTGGGCTGCCTCTCGAGACCATCCCACCGCCACCCCCAGCGCTCGAGGACCTCGAAATTCTGCTCAAACAGACCGTCGATCTGCATGGTTTCCAGGGTCTCGTCGGTCTTTATCTACAGCACCTGAAAAAGTCCCACCAATTGAGTTTTGCCTACCAGGAGGGCGAGAGCTACGTGACAACCCCCGACGTGGCCTTCACCGCAGCCAGCATCATGAAGATCCCCATCATGGTCTCCGTCTTTCGCCGCCTGGACGGGGAGCCGGACGTGGAGACCGACAATCTGCTCAGGGACATGATCCAGGAATCCGGCAACGAGGCCGCCGATTGGGTCATGCAGCGCATCATCGAGCCAGACCTCGCACCTCTTGAGGTTACCGATGACTTGCGCAGCATGGGGCTGGAGGACACTTTTTTAGCAGGGTATTTCTACCAGGGCGCGCCAATCCTTCGCCTCTACCAGACCCCTGCCAACCAGCGCTCCGACGTGTTCGCCGACCCGGACATCTACAGCCAGACCACTCCCTCAGACATGGGAGTCTTGCTCACAGCTATCTATCAATGCAGCCAGATCGGCAGCGGCTTATTGATTGAGACCTTCCCCGGCGAGATTACGCAGCAAGAGTGCCAGTCCATGCTCGCCTATCTGGCCGGCAACAAAACCCCTTACCTGATCGAATCCGGCGTACCCGAGGTCATCGATGTGATTCACAAACACGGCTGGGTTTCATTCCTGGGGGTGATCAACGCAATTGGCGATGCTGCCCTGGTCTATACTCCCGGCGGCGACTACGCGCTGGTAGTCTTCACGCACCACTCCGGTGGCTTGCTCTGGGACCCCACCTCCGCCCTCGTCTCGGACCTGTCTCGGGCGGTATATAACTTTTACAATACACCTTAGGAAATCCAAAAAGATATATTTCTCTCCTATCCCATAATATGACACAATTTCATACATTTGTCCCTTGTTGGTGGCGCTTTTTTCTATTATGCTATAGTAAATCTGCGCCGGTTTTTTTAGGATTTCTGTGATCCAGGCTTAAACTGAAAGGAGAATTGAAATATGTCTAGATATCTGAAGTGGCTTATCTTCCTATTTATCGTTCTGAGCGCCTTCACAGTCGCCGTAGCTCAAGTAACAACATCGCTCTATTTCCCAGTGGTATTTTTTCAACCTACCCCGACGCCATCCAACACACCAACCGTCACCCCAACCACAACCACAACTCCTACGCCAACTACAACCGCTACGCCGACCAAAACCCCTACCCGCACCATCACCCCAACCCCAACTCTAAATGTGTTCATCGATGATTTTGAAGCGGATCCTAAGGACGACCCTCTAGAAGAGTGGGTCGAAATCAGGAACGGCTCCGGCAAGTCGGTTGACATGGAGGACTGGCGCCTGCGTGATGACGGGGGCAACATCTTCACCTTCCCGGCCTTCACCCTGGGCGCCAGCAAGACCGTCACAGTCTGGACGGGGTCTGGCACCAACAACAGTAGCAATTTATATTGGGGCCGGACCACGGAGGTCTGGAACGACCACTCAGACTGCATTTATCTACGCGATGATGAGAACGAATTCATCGATGGTGTATGTTACAACTTGCCCCTTTCATTGTTTATTGATCTGGTACCGTAGAAAGATAAACATACATCTAAATATGCAGCCATTCCCCATTAATGGGGAATGGCTGCATTTCAGCATTCGCCACTTAATCCAGCGCACCCGGAAATTCCAGCTTGCTAATTTTCCCGTCCGGGAACCTCATCTCCGTCTTTTACGTCTACACTCCTGAATCGCCTTGTCGCCTGATTGCCTTGTTGCCTGATTGCCTTGTTGCCTGATTGCCTAAGCGATTGTTTTCAATCGCCATTGCCTGATCAACTAACGTATGCCAGACTCCTTCTCACGCACGCATCCCAGCCAGAGCGGCTCCACCCGGCCCTCAAAACCTGGCAAAGCGGGACATCCCTCCCCCGCCACCCCCGCGGCCCCGCCCAAAGGCTTTAGGGCGCGCCTGCCCCGCGCCAGGATCCTGCTTGCCTGGGGATTGGCCGCCGTGCTGCTCTTCAGCCTGGCGGCGTATGTTGGCACGGTGAGCGGTTACCGCTCTGCCATGCAGAATCGCCAGGCGCAGCGAAATTTCGAGCAGATCAAGGCCGTGGTCGAGCAATACCAGTGGGGATTGCAGGACCAGCAAGCGGGACGCTACGCCATCGCCAAACAACGCTACGAATGGGTGTTGAGCCAGGACCCTAATTTTCCCGACGCCGACCAGCGCCTGGCAGAGGTGAATGCCATCCTGTATGCCACCGCTACGCCGACCCCGACACCCCTTCCCACCTCGACACCCACCCCTTCCCCGACGCCAGATCTGCGCCCAATCCAGGACCTTTTCGATACGGCGCAATCGCGTCTGAGCGCCGGTGACTGGGATGGTGTGATTAATGCGGTCATTAATTTGCGCAGCGCAGACCCTGGTTATGAAGTTGCCAGGGTGGACCGCACGCTTTACATCGCCCTGCGCAATCGCGGGGTTGATAAAATCCTGCAGCAAGGTGACTTGGGCGGCGGTTCTTACGACCTGGCGCTCGCCGAGCAGTTCGGCCCGCTGGACGCCGAGGCCAATTACGCCCGGGGTTGGGCCCGGCTGTATGAATACGGCTCTGCATTTTGGGGCGCCGATCCTGCCGCGGCCGTCTACTATTTCGGTCAGCTGGCAGCCGCGGCTCCATACTTAAGCGACGGCACCGGCTGGACCGCAATGGCGCGCTACCGGGCTGTCCTCATCCAGTACGGAGACAAGCTCGCCAGCCAGGGTGAATGGTGCGCCGCCGAAGAGCAATACCGCCTGGCGATCAATATTAACAGCGACGCAGACCTGCAGGCTGCGGCTGAAAACGCCTACCTGGAATGCCACCCTCCAACGGCTACGCCTACGCCTGAACCCACCTTTACGCTCACGCCCACCCTTACCAACACAGAAATACCACCGCCGACATGGACCGCATCTCCTACCACTGAGGTGGCCCCGCCGCCGACGGAAACCGCAACACTACCGCCGCCAACGACAGAAGCGCCGCCTGCGCCAAGCGAAACCCCGACTCAGCCGCCGGCGCAGGATCCAACGGCGACCGCCACTCCTGCTCCCAGTGAGACCAGTGAGCTGGCTGAAACGCCCAGTCTCACCCCAACGTCTACTGCAAGCGAATCGCCAGCCGATTCTCAGCTAACAGAGACCTTAAAACCAAGACCCACCAGGTCGAAACCCTGAGAAATCGAAAGCGCTGTTACTGGTAAATAGCCGATGCCGCCGAAATTAATTTCCCTCCTCAAAGTCTGGCTCCCCCGCTTACTGGCATTCGCGTTCATCCTGAGCGCGGCCGTAACACTTGGCCTGGGATCCTACCTCATCGCTCACCAGGTCACCCTCTCCGACCCGTTCAGGATTGGTGGGCAGGGTCCCATCATCCGGCAGCCCACAGCCACGCTTGAGCCGGATTCCGAAGGGAATTTTCCGCCTCCGCCACCCTCAAATCCGCCGGTGGAATCGCCCTCCAGCCAGCCCACCCTAACGCCCTGGGACGGCGCCGGGCGGGTCACCGTACTCCTGCTGGGGCTGGATTACCGTGATTGGGAAAGCGGCAGCGGCGCCTCTCGCAGCGATACCATGATCCTGCTCTCCCTCGACCCGCTCAATCACTCCGCCGGCATCCTGTCCATCCCGCGTGATACCTGGGTGGCCATCCCGGGCTTTACGCATGCCAAGATTAATACCGCCCACTTCCTGGGCGACGCTCACAAGCTGCCTGGCGGCGGACCCGGGTTGGCGGTCAAAACCGTCGAGCAGTTCCTCGGCGTACCGGTGAATTACTACGCCGTGATCGATTTCGCCGCCTTCGTACGCTTCATCGACGAGATTGGCGGCGTCAAGATCGATGTTCCTGCGGAGATCACTATCGACCTGTTGGGGGATGGTTCCAGCACCATCAAGAATCTCAAACCCGGCGTCCAGGTGCTCCCCGGCGAGTGGGCGCTGGCGTACGCCCGCAATCGTAAGACTGCCAACGGAGATTTCGATCGCGCCGAACGCCAGCAGCAGGTCATTCTGGCGATCCGCGACCGCATCCTCAGCTTCGACCTGCTGCCCATCCTGATTCAAAAAGCCCCCACCCTTTACCAGGAACTGTCCTCCGGCATCCGCACCAACCTGACGCTGGACGACGCCATCAAACTGGCTGTGCTGGCCACGGAGGTGCCAAAAGAGAAGATCAAGCAAGGGGTTATTGGCAGAGGATACATGGTCTTCGGTCGCTCGCCGGACAACCTGAGCATCAACATTCCCATCCCGGACAAAGTCCGCTTGCTGCGCGACGAGATCTTCGGCACCACCGGCGCGCTCGGCCCGCTCACCCCCGGCTCTTCCGCCGAGCAAATGGCTGCTGAGGGCGCTAAGATCGCCGTCTACAACGGCAGCCGCGTTGCCGACCTGGCCGGCCGCACGGCCGACCATCTGCGCGCCCAGGGAGGCCAGGTGGTCGAGGTAGGAGAAGCTTCCCAGGGTTACTCTGCCACAACCGTGATCGACCACACCGGCAGCCCGTATATGGTAAAGTATTTGGTGAACCTCCTTGGCGTCCAGGAAAGCCGGATCAAGCTCGAGTACGATCCCAATGGCGCGGTCGACGTGGAGGTCTACCTGGGGGCTGATGCTGAAGCGGCTTCCTTGCCATAGGATGCTTACTTTCCGGCAGGCCCTGGCCACCCTGCCCGGCGAGCCCCAATATCCACCAATTTACTAATCGACCAATTCCGCTTCCCGCGTATAAATCTCAAACTCCGGCGGCCTCTCAAAATGCTTCTTCACCGCACACAATTCGGCTGCCCGAACCAATGAAGACAGATACTTTTCGGGGAAGCTCGGCGGCACCTGGATCTCCAGGCCCACCTTGCCAACCATGCCGGTGAACGGGTCTGTGTACATGCTCTGGATGATGCGAATGCCTTCTGCCGGCAGCCCGCGCTGCTGGCAGAAACCCAAGACATAGAT
>DATCIL010000003.1:0-4223 GCA_036507795.1 Anaerolineales bacterium
GTAGAGAAATGAGCGTTTGGAATGCAATCCCTGGATGAATTTGTAAAAAAGGTGGTTGATAATGTCGAGCGGGTCATCGTGGGAAAGCGGGATGCGATCGAGCTGTTGATGGTGGCTTTGCTTTGTGAAGGTCACGTGCTCATCGAGGATGTTCCTGGTGTCGGCAAAACGATGCTGGCGCGATCGATTGCCGTAAGTCTCGGAGGCGAATTCAAACGTCTGCAGTGTACACCGGATTTACTGCCGAATGATGTGACCGGCGTGTCTGTCTTCAACCAGAAAAGTGGAGAGTTTGAGTTTCTCCCGGGACCGGTTTTTGTCAATATCTTGCTGGCAGATGAAATCAACCGGGCCACACCAAGGACGCAATCGGCGCTGTTGGAAGCCATGCAGGAGCAGCAAGTCACCGTGGATGGGGCAACCCGCCCGCTGCAGAGACCATTTATGGTGCTGGCGACCCAGAATCCGATTGAATATGAAGGAACTTTTCCCCTGCCAGAAGCGCAGCTTGATCGCTTCCTGATGCGCCTGTCCGTGGGCTACCCCTCGCCAATGGACGAGAAGACGATCCTGGGGAATCTACGCAGGGAACACCCAATCTCCAAAATTGGGCAGGTGGTCGACGGCAAAGAGATTCTCGCTCACCAGCGCCAGGTCTGGGAAGTGCATGTCGATGAGACGATCGAGGATTATATTATCCGGTTGGTAAATGCGACCAGGGAACACACGGATATATTATTAGGAGCAAGCCCGAGGGGGAGCCTGGCGCTATTCAAAACCTCGCAGGCGCTGGCGGCTTTACGAGGACGGGACCACGTGATCCCTGATGAAGTGAAATACCTGGCGCCGGTCACCCTGGCCCACCGGTTGATCACGCGACCGGAAGCGGAATTGAGGGGACGAACAACCAGCGTAATTCTTAGAGAACTGATCGATAGGATTCCGCTGGAACTGGGCGAACTAGCACAAGACCGTGGGTGATTTCTTTATCCCCATTATCGTAATGCTCCTGGTCATTGGGGCGCTCTTTCGGCAGGATTTTGTGTTTACTATCTTATACCTGCTCATCGGCGCCTATGCGATTGGACTGTGGTGGAGCCGCAAAGCGCTGGATGCGGTTCATAGCGCACGGGTGGTGCAGCCGCGCGCATTCCTGGGAGAAGATATAAGAGTGGAACTGGAGCTGTCCAACCCGGGCGTGCTGCCGGTAGCGTGGCTGCGACTGCATGAGGCCTTACCTGTCGACCTGGTCGTGCCCAATTTTTTCCAGCGCGTCGCCAGCCTTGCGCCCCACGAACGAATCCGTTTTGAGTACCACGTGCAAGCCCGAAAGCGCGGCTACTATCCGATAGGACCGCTGACCGTTTACTCGGGCGACCTGCTGGGATTAGCCGGCCAGGCGAAAAAAGAATCTCCGCCGAACTACCTGACGGTGTTCCCGAAGATCATCCCGCTGAGCAAGATCGAGATCCCCTCGAGATCGCCAATGGGCTCCCTGCGGCATCACCAGCCGATCTATGAAGATCCTACCCGTGTGAGGGGAAAACGAGATTATTCCGCAGGAGATTCATTGCGACGAGTGGACTGGAAATCCTCTGCTGCCACGGGCCGGCTGCAGGTAAATCTGTATGAACCATCGATTTCGCTGGTAACAGCGCTTTTCCTCAATTTGAATGCCGATGATTATCCCCGGAAGATGAGGATTCCCGCAATGGAACTGGCCATCGTAGTAGCGGCGTCCATGGCGAATTGGGTAGCCGGCAAAAAGCAAGCGGTGGGCCTGGTGACCAATGGTAATGATCCACATGGCGAGCAGGGCCGGGTTCAAGCGGTGCCGCCTGGTAGAGGACGCGGCCATCTAATGCGGTTGCTGGAGATTCTGGCGCGGATCGAAATGGCCAATGAAAAGCCCATCCTCGAGCAACTCCGTAGCCAGATGCACCATCTCCCCTGGGGGACAACGCTGATCTTGATCACTGGAAATGTGGACGATCCTACTTTCGACGCTCTGTTTCAGGCCCGCCGGCTGGGATTGGATGCCATGCTGGTGTTCTGCGGACAGGTTCAGAATTTCCAGGCTAAAAAACAGAGGGCAGAGCATTTTGGCTTTCCTGTATACCAGCTATTTAACGAGCAGGATCTGGATGTCTGGCGATAAGTATTTGAATGAATCACTTCGCTGGAATGAACGGGTTTCATCCCGGGTAAGCCATCTGTTGGTGGGCCTGATGCTGACCTGCCTGATGATTACCCTGGTCCAGTTCGGGGAATATCTCTTCCCTACCTGGAATGGCGGCTATTTGCCGTGGGCGACTTTTGTCATCGCTCTGGAAGCCATGTACACGAAACGGGCGGCGCGAAACATCTTGATTCTAAGCCGGGAGTGGGCGATCTACCGGGGCGTCGAACTGGTGGTGCTGCTCCTGGCGCTTAGAGTCCTGCTGTTTTTGCTGGGCGAGCCAGCCCGGTCAGGCTTGGGTTTGGACGCCTGGCAGCGGGATTTCTTTGGCAACTTTTTCAGCGGAGAATATCTTATTGCAGCCATAATGGCCTTGATATTCTGGATGCTGGCAGGCCAGTTCTCCGAGGACCTGGCCGAGCTTGAAGGGGATGAGAAACTCCTGGCGGGGGAAATTCCGGTGAATATGTCGCAAGAGCGCAGCAGGGTTCGCCAGCAGATGGTAGAAAGGATCATCCTCTATGGGGCTGGCATGGTGATCTTGGTGAGCTTAATACGCATTGACCTGGAAACGTTCCTGGGCATACGACCCGCCATGCGATCAACCATTATCAATGTGGTTTTGTACTTTGTTTTGGCACTGGCGCTCTTCAGCCAGACTCAGCTTGCCGTTCTGAGAGCCAGCTGGAGCACGCAAAAAATCCGCCTTGATCTTAATATCGGCGCCCGTTGGGCAGCTTACAGCATCTTATTCCTGTTGATTCTGGCTATCCTGGCAGTCTTCCTGCCCACCAGCTATACCATGGGCTTTTTATCGATCTTGGGCTTTGGTTTATCGCTCTTTATTTTTGTCCTTACGGTTATTTGGAATCTTTTCCTGGCGCTGATTTTCATCATCCTATCTTCCTTTGGACTGGGACAGGCGAGCGACGGACCTGGTCAAGCGCCGCCCGCTCCTCCGCCCATGCCGCCGCCCATTATCGCAGGTGAAGGGCCGGCGTGGATCGAGGTGATTAAATCTATTTTGTTCTGGGTACTATTTTTAGGCGTGATTGGATTCTCGATTTACCAATATGGTAAACAGCACGGAGCGTTATGGCAGGAATTGAGCAGGCTTCCGGGGGTGGCTTTGTTGAGAAAGGTTTTGGAATGGTTGCGAGGCGGTTTTCGGGATGCAAATCGCGCCTTGCAAAACGCCGCAGATGGCGCGATTGATTGGTTTCGAACGGTAAGAACATCCAGAGCGGGGACAGAGGTAAGGAGGCGCATTAACTTACGCCGCTTATCCGCACGGCAGAAAGTGTTGTTTTATTACCTGGCAATGGTGCGCCGAGGCGGTGAAACCGGAATTGCCAGGCAGCCAGACCAAACGCCCTACGAATACCAACTAAAATTGCAGGCGTCTCTGCCAGAAATCGACCGGGATCTGGCCGCCCTTACGGAGGCTTTTGTCGAGGCACGTTACAGCCGTCACGAAATTTCGGAGGATCAGGCCCGGTTGGTGCGCAAATGGTGGGAGCGCATCCGGCGCACGCTTAGACGCTGGAGGAAAGGAGCAGGAAATTAATGACAATGAATCAGGAAACACAGGCCGCCCGCAGGTACCACCAGGCGACGAAACATTCTCCCATGAGCGTGCGGCAATCGGGCCATTCGATGGATTGGGCGAATAAACCAAACCCGTTCAAGAATTATCCAGATTTGGAGGTGATCCCTCTGCCACAAGATCTGCCTAAAACCGGCGTCCCCGCCCTCGAGGCCATCGGGAAAACCGAAGTACGGGGAAGTGAGGAAGCCGTTCCTGAACTGGCCCAAGTTGCCCACGTGCTCTACTACTCTGCCGGCATCACCAAGAAGATGGTATTTCCGGGTGAATCGATTTATTTTCGGGCGGCGGCTTGCGCCGGGGCGCTCTATCCTATCGAAATTTACCTGGTATGTGGGGATATCCCCGGTTTAGAAGCCGGTGTATACCATTTTAGCCCGGTAGATTTTGGATTGCGCCAGCTGCGCAGGGGGGATTATCGAGAGACGCTGGCACGGG
>DATCIL010000004.1:0-11619 GCA_036507795.1 Anaerolineales bacterium
GCCAGGCGTGCAATGGCGACTCCCCACCCCAGCAGTGAACCGGCGACCACCCAAACTGGCGTCCGCAGCACCACTGCCTGCATCTGGCCCATGGTGAAATCCGGCGAGCCATGACCGTGCAAGCCGCTTTTGAAGGCCATCAAAAGGAGCGCCAGCGGGGTCACGGCGATGCCGGCGGCCGCCCCAACCATTATATGCCGAATCGAAAATCTGCGCTGCCCAGCAGAAGTATTGGCGATGAGCCGCGCTGCCCACCAGGCGCTTATTCCCGCCGAGAGGAGGTACACGCTGCGGATGCCGACATCCTCAAGCGGCAGCCACAGGATCAGGGCGATGGCGATGGGGAGAGCGGCGAGGCGGAGCCAGAGAGGCATGGAAAAACGATAGGAGACCAGGCAATCAGGCGATTAGAAATTAGGGGCGGAGGTTAGAGGCGGCGGCGCAGGCGGTCGGAGGCTTCTTCGGTGAGGGGGACGACCACCTGCACGCGGGTACCTCTGCCCTTGGCCGAGGAGATGTTCATGAAGCCGTTCAGCAGCTCGGTGCGCTCGCGCATATTGACCATGCCCAGGCTGCCCAGGTTATCGTAAGCGGCATCCACGCTCCCCAGGTCGAAACCCAGGCCATCATCCTGGATCTCCAGCAGGATGACATCGTTTTCAACCGCTTTCAGGCGCACGGAAATGTTCTCCGCCTGGGCGTGCTTGCGGGCGTTATTGACCGCTTCCTCCGCGATTTGAAAGATAACCGCCTGTTTGTTCAGTTCCAGTTCGGGGAGGACTTTATCGTCCACCTCGATCTTGACATTCTGTGCGAAGGTCTCGCCCATCTTCTCGGCCATCATTTCGAGCGCGGCCACCAGGCCTTGCGATTCGAGCACCAGGGGACGCAGCGTGAAGAGCATGTGGCGCAGCTCCTTGGTAGTGCGGCGCGCCAGGTCCTCCACCTTGAAGAGCTCGTCGGAGGTGGCGCTCGTATCGCGCTCGATCAGCTGGCGGGCAAAGTTCACGCGCATGGCGATTGCGGCGACCGATTGGGTAGGACCGTCGTGCAGGTCGCGCGCCAGCTTCTTGCGGGCTTCCTCCTGGGTTTCCATCATGCGCTCCTTCTCCAACTCCAGGTCGCGGTACAGGCGGGCATTCTGGATGGCGATCATAGCCTGGCTGCCAATGATATCCAAAATCTCCCGGCGCTCAGCGGTGAAATAGCCCTCCTCCGGGTGAGCAAACAGCAGAACGCCGTAGGTATCCAGCCCGTTGCGCAGTGGAATAGAGAACGCCGACTTACACGGCCGTAGGGCCACGAAGCGCCCCAGTTCAGGGTCCTTGTCCACCTGCTTACTAACCTGCGACACGCCGTCCTCGATGGACTGGCCGATCAATCCGGCGATGCCCGGCAGTGTAACCCGCAGATCCGCCGGCGTTAAGCGCCGGGCGGATTCCACCCGCAAGGTAGTGCGCGATCCCCCATTTTCCGAGAAGAGCAGCACCGCGCTCACCAGGCGATCTGCCAGAGACGTGGGGTTGGACAGCGCCGTAGCGCTCAGGTCCAGGGCGGTATCCAGGACACGCTGGTAGTTCAGCGTGGCGCTGAGTTCAGAGACCAGGTTGTAAATCACGCGCTGCCTGTCCTGGTCGACCTTTTCCACCTTTCTGCGCTGCTCTACCCGCTGCCAGCGCAGCCGTTCGACGACCCGGATCATTCGCCGGCTCAGGTTGTTGAAGAGCAATCCCACGGCCACGAAAAGCACCAGCATAAGTCCGAAAGAAGCCAGAACCTGCGGCAAGGGAGAAAACAGCAACGCAAATCCCCCAAGGGAAAGAAGGGTTAATCCGGTAACCAGCAGCAAGCGGCGCACATCGAAATACAGCGCGGCCGAGAATACTGGCAGCAGACCCGCCCACCCAAGACCGCCGTCCAGGCCGCCGCTGAGCAATAAGAGCAGATTTGCCACAAGCAGATCGATGGTCAGGATCAAACCGCGGTGGGTGACCAGCTGGTGGTTTAGAATGGCAAACACCATCAGGGCGAAATTCCAGAACCCGGCGGCCAATAGCGCCACGCCAGATAATGCCAAAAGCGACCCCTGAGGCACCAGGGAAACGCTCAGACCCAGCAAGGTTATCCAGCGGAGGGAGATGCCGAACCAATCGGCAAGATTTAACGAGCCGTTCTGCTGCATGCCACAATCATAACCGAAAAGCCTGGGCCTCAGTTTAATCTCAAGCTAACAGTTATATCGAGCAGCTATATGGTCTAAATAATCGGGCGGAGACGGGGTTGGCGCGGCAGCAATTTGAGCACCATCCGGAGCTGCTTGTGGCTAAGGGCCAATAACGTGGAAGATAACGGCATCCGTATCCCGGTATACTTCCACGAGCTGCGGGTCATTGGCAGCCCGGCTCAGAAAGCTCTCGTGGTACAAGTCTGTCAGGACGTAATGCGCTCCAAAATCTGCCGCAATCGCATTCGAAGGATTTTTCACTTTTCCCTGGGTGATAACAACCCATTCATTATAAAGATTGGCATCGTATAACTGCAGGTAGGTGGGATCCAGGCCCACCAGATAGGTGTTGTGGGTGTTATAGAAGAATAAGCGTGGGAAATCATCCCAATCGGTCTGAAAAACACGTGCTCCGGCAGGGGTATGGGCCTCCAGCCAGGCGGTAGCGCCGGAATAGAGCTCGTAGGGTTTGGATCTTTGCAGGCTGGATTTGGATGCTTCTAAGTTCGACCAAATAGCGGGGATCAGGAATATTGCCGCGGCCAATGCTGGCAGCCAACGTTTTATGCGATCGACCAACAATGTCTTACTGGTCTTTTCGTCTGGCTGCACTTTTGCAAAGGGGCTGGCGATCAAAGGAGCCCAGGCGAAGGCGGCAAAGATCAGCGCAAATGCGGGAAAATATTCGATAAACCGGCGGGACTGGAAAAGCATTAACCCGAAAAGGCAAGCCAGGAAGAAACCGGTGGCCGTGCGAAGATCCATGCGCCGTCCGGAAAGGCCCAGGGCCAGAGCGCCACTGATAAAGGCAACCAATCCCAGCGGTGAATTCGTCAGCAGCTGGCCGGTATCGTAAGGGTACCATTCATTCCCAACACTTAGCGAGGTGGGCTCAAGCAACTTGGGTAGGATATGTTGGAGCGCAAAGACCACGTTATAAGGGAAGTAGGGGTTGATCATCAGCCCGGCAATAATCCCTGAACCGCCATAAACCAGTGGGCGCAACTCTAAGCGGCGCTCGGTTAGCCAGACTGCCAGCACAAATAACCCGGCAACGCTCAGCAGCAGGGGAAATGCGTTGTAGAACCAGGCGAATACGAAACCCAGGATGAACAGGCGAGAGTGCTTCCTGGCAAGCAGCCAGTTTACGCCGATTACCAACAGAGCCAGGGAGAGCGATTGCGCACGCGCAATGCTCATCCGATAGATAAAGGCCTCCGATACCGCTAATAGACCGAGGCTCCATAGGGCTGCATAAGGTATCCTCTGGCGATCAAGTAACCGCCATACACTGAGGAACGCCAGGCTGGAGAAGATGACGGCGGCCCATTTTGCTCCCAAACGTAAATCCCCAAAAGTGAAGGGGATCAGGAGAACGTGAAAGAGGAAGTGGTGATCGTGAAATTCGCGCGGGTTGAGGACGGTGAGCGGCAGCCAGGGGAAGGCTGGTTTCAGGCCCTCAGTGCGCATGAGCGCAGCCATTTTGATATGGTAATAACCGTCGTTATCGTGCATATCTGGCGTAGAAAATTGGACAAGCCCCATAAACAAGACGAAAACGCACAATAACAACAGACCGGTCAGGATGGTTGAATCCGCCGGGATGGCCATTGAGCGCCGGGATGTTATCACCCTGTTTGCCAGGAGACGCCAGGCGCTGGAATATTGATGGATTGCGCGAGCTCCGCTGCGCTTCACGATCTTTTCCCTCCGGGAGAACCTGCAAGGGAAATGATTATTCTGGGATCGCCCTTCTAATTATCGTTGTCATTGCCATTGTCGTTCCCATTATTGTTGTTGCCATTATCATTCCCTCCCACGCTTTGATTTATATTATCGTTTCCGTTATCGTTATTGCCTGCGCCAGAATCGCCATTGTCATTGGCGCTATTATCATTAATGTTATTGTTATCGTTGGCATTGGCGTTCTCATTGACATTCTCATTTATATTGGCATTTTCGTTACCATTCGTGTTTTCGTTGGCATTGACGTTCCCATTGGCATTAATGTTATCGTTGGTATTGGCGTTCTCGTTGGCATTGACGTTCTCGTTGGCATTAATGTTATCGTTGGTATTGGCGTTCTCGTTGCCATTCCCGTTCGCATTTTCGTCCTGGCCGCTCACGCTCTGGATGGTTTGAATCGCGTGTTGCATCTCTGCTCTCACTGGTTCGGGAACGCTGCTCAGCATGCTGCCGAGTGTAACAGCGTAACGTGAGAGAGTTTCCGAGATTTGAAGCATGAGGCTGGCGGCACGCGCCGGATCCGCCCTCGAGACGGTGTCTAACTCAGCAATCGCGTTTTTGATATAGGTCTCGAATTCAAGGGTGGCGGCCGAGATATTGTTATAACGTCCTTCGGCAATCAGACCCTCGATTTCTCCCAGCCGGCGCTCTGCGAATTCCAACTGCAGCTGTGCACGGTTGGCGCCGCCTTGCGCCAGAGAGAGCCGGGTTTGTTCCAGGGTCGTTTTGACCGGATAAAGCGCATCACCGGGCAAGGCAGATTGGGCAGCCAGGACCGTCAGGGCGGATCCGCTGGAAAGAAATACAAAAACGATGATTATGACCGCAATGGCTGTAAATGCCAGACGAGCTTTCGGGAAAGACATTTCGATTTCCTCCATTTCATGGTGATCATTGCGCCAGTTATCCAGCCGCCTGGTCAGGCGACTCCACGGCGACTCGGATGGTAGGGGTAACGCCAGGGATTCGAGCTCTGCTAGAAAACGGGCGCGGCCGCCTGCTTCCGCCTCTGGATTGCGCGGCGGGGCAGCACGAAGTTGGTCAAGCAGTTCGACGAGGCGAGGATCGAGGTGGTCTAAATTGTCCAGTTCGTCCCTTGTGGCCATTGCTTATGCCTCCGCATCTATGAGCATTCTTCGCAGCCCGGCCAGGGCCCGGTGCTGTAAGGCCCGGGTTGCTTCAGCCGATTTCCCGATCAGGGAAGCGATTTCTTCATGCGCCCATTCTTCAAAAAAACGGAGCAGGATTACCTGTCTTTGGTCTGGCGTCAATTGGAGCAGGGCATTCCGCACGCGGTCCCGCTCCATATTTTTTGTGACAACTGCAACGGGGCTCTCCAACGAATCAGCCGGTAAGTGGGATTCAAGCGGTTCCACCGGGGGTTGATTGCGGTAAAAATCGGTAATCCAATTATGCGCTATGCGATAAAGGTATGCCTGTATGTTATCCCTGGGACCGCCACCTTTTTTCACAGCCTGTAAAAAACGACTGAACGTTTCCGCCACACATTCTTCTGCCAATTCGGCATCGCCGAGCAGCCGAATTGAATACTGAAACAGGCGCAGGTTATAGCGCTCATAAATTTCGATAAGATCTTTCTTCTCCAACTGGCGGGCATCTTTCGGCAAAGACGTGTCCGTTTTCATGGATGGACTCTCAATTAATATGACGTGAAAAAGGCAATAATGTGATGATTGTGCTAAAGTTTCTAATATTATGCGTTGAGTTTCAGGAGTCTCCGAACGGCCTCATTTTGATGTTGTCAGACATTTCCACCAAAAATGGTAATTTCTTCGGTTGCGAGATCGAGGCGGAACACGAACCAGGTGATCATGCTCATCACCAACATCTCTCCCCCTTCTTCGATCGTGACCAGAATTGGGTTTACCACGGCATGCTCCACGATAATCTCAAGCATATCCATGACAACTCCAAATAAGGCCAACAAAACAATCAAGATAATCAGGTATTTTGAAACCGTTCTGGCAGAAGAATCGCTCTGGTGATGAGTTATTCCAATCGCAATAAAGAACAGCGCACCGAAAAAAATGGAAACAGCAAGCTCGCCAAAATCGATCGCTCGAAGGCCAAGATTCGGCTGAAAATTGAGAAAATCAGAAAGGAATGCACCAAATCGCTCATGAACTTCAAGGGCATCATCGATGAGAAAATACAGGAAAAGAAATGCAAAAATAATATAGAGAAACTTCCGTTTCCTTAGCCCCAACAAGAAGAGGAGTATTGCAACCCAAAGCTCCTTTGTATACTGGAAGAACTCTCCGTATCCTCGATCTTGCCCAATGGAGAATAAATTGTCTGGCAACAGGATAGTATACGTGTGAAAGAGGTGTAGAACAATAAAAGATACGTCGGCAGCTATTAATAAAATCAATAATTTATCTTTGGCTAAATCAAATTTCATCTCGAATCACTTTGGCATTTCCGTGTTTGCAGTTCATCATATATGCTCGCCTGGCAGTGGAGTTCAACGGCCGCCGCTGGGCGCCATTGGAGATCGTTAGATCAATTCTTTTAGAAGCGGGATGGCGGCCCGGACTGCCAGAGCCCGGTGGCTTATTTTGTTCTTCTCTTGCAGGGATAATTCGGCCATGGTTTTGTTCAGGCTGGGGATCAGGAAGACCGGATCGTAGCCGAAACCACCCCGTCCGCGCTCCTCGGGGATGATTTCACCCGGGCAGACGCCCTCCGTGAAGTGCACCTCACCCGAGGGCAGAGCAATGGCAACGGTGCAGCGGAACCTGGCGCTCCAGGGGCGTGGCTGATCCTGCAGCTGCTGCAGCAGATAAGCGCGCCGGTCGGCATCGGTGGCGCCCGGATGGGGAGCGTATCGGGCGGAGTATAAACCCGGCGCGCCCCCCAGGGCATCCACCTCCAGGCCAGAATCATCGGCCAGCGAGACCAGCCCTGAGCGCAGGGAAAAAGCGCGCGCTTTGCGAGCGGCATTCTCTGCATAGGTTGCGCCCGTCTCCTCCACCTCGATATCCAAACTTAAGTCCTTTGGGGAAAGCAGGCGGACTTTCAGGTCTTTCAGCAAGGCGCGCATCTCGCGCAGCTTGCCAGGGTTTGTGCTCGCCAGGAGCAGGCTAGATATCATGACCTCTGATTGTGTTATAATCTCCCAAAATAAAATTATACATTACGGGTATTACATTCTGTGAACACCAACAATAATGCTCTCCGGTTGAACGTAGGGTTTATTCTCCCCCTATCCGTCGGTTCCAGCCGGGAGTTTCTTTTTGAATACGAACAGCTGCAGGTCGCGCCGGATCTGGATCTCAAGGACATAACCGGCACGGCTCGCGTGACGCGTACGCCCCAAGGGCTGCTCCTCCAGTTGAAAATGCGCGCCACAATATCGGCAGAATGCGTGCGCTGTTTGAGCGAGTTTGAACAGCCCCTGCAAATCGACTTGACCGAACTATACGCATTTTCCGACCGTTCAGTGAGTGACTCGGGCCTGATCCTGCCGGAAAGCGGCGTGATTAACCTGGCGCCGCTGGTGCGTGAATACATGCTGCTGGAAGTGCCGATTAATCCGCTGTGCCGGTTAGATTGTAAAGGTCTTTGCCCGGTCTGCGGCGAAAACTTGAACGAAAACCCGGAGCACAACCACGCCGAAGAAGCAATTGATCCCCGGTTGGCCGTGCTGAAAAATCTGAAGGAGGAGGGTTGAACCCTCTTCTCTTTTTTTAACCTCACACTTTACAGCCGCGCCTACTAACCAGGAGGGTCGACCATGGAAGATTCAGGCAGCCAGGGAACCAGCGGTGAGGTGCTCGAAACTCTCCTCAATCTTGCCGAAGTTAAGGGATATCTTACGAGTGAGGACGTCGCAGAGATTTTCCCATGGGATTCGCAAGACCAGTTAGACAGGTTCCTTCTAAAACTGCGCCGCGCGGGCATAGAGATCTTGGACGACGATGAGGCCGATCCGGGAAGAGACTTTGCGCTCGAAGAACCACATGGGTTTGACAGGAACCCAGCTTATACGCTGGAACACATCGGGACCGACGACACAGTAGGGCTTTATTTAAAAGAAATGTCCCAGGTGCCGCTTCTCTCATTGGAAGAGGAGATTAACCTGGCGAAAAGCATCGAACGCGGCCGCGACGCCGACCGAGAACTGGCCAAGCTGAATGGAATCGGCAGCGCAAACGGATGGCAGAACCTCAAGGCTGCAGTGCAGGCGGGTGAGATTGCGCGGGACCACCTGATCCGGGCCAATACGCGCCTGGTGGTCAGCATCGCAAAAAGGCACGTCGGCCGGGGAGTGCCTTTCCTGGACCTGATTCAGGAAGGCAACCTGGGGCTGATGAAAGCCGTCGAAAAGTTCGATTACCAGCGCGGCTTCCGCTTCTCAACATACGCCACCTGGTGGATCCGCCAAACCATCACCCGGGCAATCGCCGATCAAAGCCGCACGATCCGGGTACCAGTGCACATGGTTGACCGGATCCAGCAGATGTACCGGGTGACTTATGAGATGGAGCAAAAGCTGGGGAGACCGCCGAACGTGGAAGAGCTGGCGCAAGAGATGGGGCTCGAGATTGACAAGGTGGAGTGGATGATCAAGGTTTCGTGGACACCGATTTCCCTGGAAAGCCCGGTTGGCGACGAGGAGGAGGCAGAGTTCGGCATGTATGTTGAGGACACGTCTTCGCCATCGCCGGCGCAATCCGCTTACGATGCCACGCTGAAAGAGAGCCTGGAAGAGGCGCTCGACTCACTCTCTCCGCGCGAAGCCAGAATCTTGCGACTCCGGTTTGGGCTGAACAACGACCGGCCTTACACCCTCGAGGAGGTCGGCCGCAAGTTCGGGCTGACCCGCGAGCGCATCCGCCAGATCGAGGGTAAGGCGCTGAGCCGGTTACGCCATCCCTGGAGCGCGCACCGGCTGCGCGAGTACCTGTTAGAGTGACAATGAACGAACCTATCCTTGTGGCGGTTGCTTGGCCATACGCCAATTCGTTAATTCACGTGGGCAATATCACCGGCTCCTATTTGCCTGCCGATATCTTCGCGCGCTACCAGCGCCTGGCGGGCAACCGCGTGCTGATGGTGTCGGGATCCGACTCGCACGGCACACCTGTCACCGTGCAGGCCGACGCCGAAGGCACCTCTCCGCTGGAAGTCTACCGCAAGTACCATCAGGGCTTCCTGGAGCTGTTCCAGAAGCTGGGCCTGACCTACGACCTGTTTACCAGCACGCATACCGAGAACCACTTCAAGGTATCCCAGAGCATCTTCCTGGCGCTGCAGAAGAACGGCTACCTGTACCGCGAGACCCAGCAGCAGTGGTATGCCCCGACACAGGGACGCTTCCTGCCGGACCGCTATGTAGAAGGGACGTGCTATATCTGCGGATACCCCAACGCCCGGGGCGATCAGTGCGACAACTGCGGCAACCTGCTGGATGCCACGCAGCTGATCAACCCCCGCTCCAAGATCGACGGGTCGGCGCCGGAGCTGCGCGAGACCGAGCACTTCTACCTGGACCTGGGCAGGCTGGAGCCGGAGATCGTAGCTTTCCTGAAAGAGAGAGAGGAGCGCCTGCGGCCGAACGTGCTGCGCCAGTCGCTCGGACAGATCGCGAGGGAGGGCCTGCGCGGGCGGGCGATCACGCGTGACCTGGATTGGGGCATCCCAGTGCCGGTAGAAGGCTGGGAGGGGAAATGCCTGTACGTCTGGTTTGAGGCGGTGATCGGGTACCTGTCGGCGGCAGTGGAATGGGCAAGGATCAGCGGGCAGCCCGAAGCCTGGCACGACTGGTGGTACCAGCCGGAGGCGCGCTCCTACTACTTTATCGGCAAGGATAACATCCCCTTCCACGCCGTGATCTGGCCCGGGCAGCTGATCGGCGCGGGCGAGTGGTTCGGCAAGATCTTCGAGGGCGTCGAAGGCAAGACGCTGAACCTGCCCTACGATGTGCCCGCCAATGAATTCATGAACCTGGAGGGCAGGAAGATTTCCGGAAGCCGTAACTGGGCCGTGTGGGGGCTGGACTTCCTGTCGCGCTACGATCCCGACCCTCTTCGTTACTACCTGACCGTCAATATGCCGGAGAATCGGGATAGCGACTGGGACTGGGAAGGCTTCCTGCGGCGCAACAACGACGAGCTGGTGGCGACCTGGGGCAACCTGGCCAACCGGGTGCTGTCCTTCGCTTACCGCAACTGGGATGGGCAGGTTCCAACGCCCGGGGAACTGCGAGCGCAGGACCGGGAGATCCTGGCAATGGTGGAAGCTGGTTTCGAGCGTGTGGGCGCGGAGCTCAGTGCCGTGCACCTGCGGGCGGCTTTGGGCGAGGCCATCCGGCTGGCCGGGGAGGTGAACAGGTACCTTGATCATGCGGCTCCCTGGTTCGAGATCAAAGAGGACAGGCAGGCGGCGTCCAATTCGGTGTACACGGCGCTGCGTGCCATCGATTCCCTGAAGATCCTGCTGGCGCCGTTCCTGCCGTTCAGCAGCGAGCGCCTGCACGCCTTCCTTGGCTATGATAAGCCGCTATTTGGCGAGCAATACGTGGAGACCCAGGAAGATGAACTGGGCGAGCACGCGGTGCTGCGCTACCGGCAGGGGGAGGCCAGTGGGCGCTGGGAGCCCAGCCAACTGCCCGCGGGACAGAGGCTGCGGCAGCCGGAGCCGCTGTTCCGCAAGCTGGAGGCGGAGATTGTGGAGGAGGAGAGGGCGAGGTTGGGGAGTTTCACGTAGCCCGCCTGGCCAGGCTGCCGATGAGGATGAGGGCGAGGCCGGAGAGGGCCAGGACGCCGATGGCGATGAGCAGGTAGTCAGGGCTGGCGGCGGGCTGGGGCGCACCAGTCTGGGCGATGGGACCGGAGGAATCCCCGCTGGGCTGCGGGGTGACACTGCCGGCGCTGCTCATGTATTCGCTGTGGGATTGAGCGGCGGCCATGAGGGCGTTGTTCACTTCGTAGGGGGCCAGGCCATAGGAGGCGCGCAGGGCGTTGACTTCAGCGATCAGGGACCAGGGGTCGCCGGCCTGGGCGAAGGTGCGGGAGGCGCCGATGGACAAAGAGGCGGCGATCATCAGGACCAGGATGAGGCTGAGGTAGGTTCTCCGCATCGGGGTAAGTATAACGGGAAAGCGGGGGTTTGGGGGTGGTACGGAGGTACGGGGCGTGAAACGTGATGCGTAAAACGTAATGCGCGATCCGTAAGGCGTAATGCTGGAGGGGACGCGGTTGCTTCAGGCGACGGGGGGCGTGCTGGGCAGGCGTTTCAGGTACCAGCGGTGGTCGGGTGCGAGGAGCAGTTCGTAGACGGCGCCGGTGGGGAGCATGACGAGCAGGTGGTGGCCTTCATCATCGTCCCAGCGGCGACCGGTGGAGGCGACGGTGTAGGTGTGGCCGCGCCAGGTGAATTTGAGGGGAGTGAGGCGGCCGTTTTCGTCGAAGTGGACGGTGACGGAGATGGGATGGAGGGGAGCAGGGGAGCCAGGGGGCGCGGGAGCTGGGGAGATTGGGGGCATGGGGAGTGGAAAGTGATCCGTGGACGGTGGTCAGGCGGCACAAGATACGCAGCACGAAATACGGAATACGTAATTCGTGATCCGTGAAGCTTGAAACATCATGATGACTGGGGTTCCTGGAGGAAGTCGATGAGGTGCT
>DATCIL010000005.1:0-1645 GCA_036507795.1 Anaerolineales bacterium
GTGATTTCTGGGACAGCCGGGCTCGGCGTCGATGGAGCCGGAGTCTCCGGAGTAGGCGAAGTGCAAGCCAGAAGAATCAGGCAGGCAAGGATTAGGATGATGGGTCGCAGGAACCGATAAGAATTCATGGAGATGATTCCGGGAGAAAAGAGCGCAGGTTTTGCAGGCTGATATTTTCGGGACCGGAGAACGGTTTCCGGAACACCGCTGGCGGCAATTGTACTACATTTGACCTCTCTGATCCCGTTCTCACGTTGTATAATACATGGCTTTCTAAAAGTCGAAAGCCCTGCTGGTATCACCCCATTTAACCGTGGAAAGGGGATCAACCTTTAATATAGAACCTTGAAAAGATATGGGTTCAATGGCAGACTCTTGTGGTCATCACACCAAAGGAGGACAGCCAATGAACCCACAAGAGATATTTTGCCCTAATATCGATTGTCCGGCAAGAGGCCAGATCGGAAAAGGCAACCTCAGTGTCCACAGCCAGCAAGAAAAGCGCTACCTTTGCGGGGTCTGCGAGAAAACCTTCTCGGCTACCCGGGGGACGATATTCTATCGTTTGCGATCCAATGCCCAGACGGTGATGTTGGTCATTACCCTGCTGGCCTATGGATGTCCGCTGCAGGCAATTGTGCAAGCCTTTGGCTTTGATGAGCGCACGATCAAGAACTGGTGGCAACGTTCTGGAGAGCACTGTCGGGTGGTGCATGAACATCTCGTCGGTGGTCGTAGCTTGGACCTGCAACAGGCCCAGGCGGATGAAATCAAGGTCAAAGGGCAAGGGTGTTCCTACTGGATGGCGTTAGCGATGATGGTGCCCACTCGTCTGTGGTTGGGCGGAGCGATCAGCCCACAGCGAGACCTGGACCTGATCCAGGCGCTGGCCGACCAAATCCGCCAGATCGCCCTGTGCCGGGATTTGTTGCTGGCGGTGGATGGGCTGGGCAGTTATGTCAAAGCCTTTCGGCGCGCCTTCCGCACGCCCCTGCGGGAAGGTCGTCAAGCCCGCCCACGGATGATCGCCTGGCCCAACATCGCCATTGTCCAGGTGGTCAAGCAGCGCAAGGCGAGCGGGTTGACCATTCAACGCCGGGTGGTTCAAGGCTGCCGCCAGATGATCGAGCGCCTTTTGCGGCTCACCCAGGGAGCTGGTGTGATCAACACGGCCTATATCGAGCGGCTCAATGCCACCTTTCGCCAGCGTTTGGCCTGGCTCACCCGGCGCACCCGCAACCTGGCCCAGCAGACGGAGACTTTGCTGGCCGGCATGTTCGTGGTCGGTTGTTTTTACAACTTCTGTGATAACCACCACAGCCTGCGTCTCAAACTCTCCGTGGGCCAACGAGGCTATCGCTGGGTTCAGCGCACCCCAGCCATGGCAGCAGGATTGACGGACCATCGTTGGTCGGTTGCCGAACTGTTCCATTTGAAGGTGCCGCCTCCCCGCTGGACACCTGCAAACCGCCGGGGACGTCCTTCTGGGGAGTTGCTAAAACTGATTGAGCGGTGGTGTTAATGTCCACGTTTAAGTGCTGTGATACCTCGACAGATGCAAAGGAAAACAAATCTTCTTTACTTTTCATGAAATTTTCGAAATCAGGCTCGCTCTCCTTCAGTTTTGCGTTCTGCAATTCAAACC
>DATCIL010000006.1:0-1371 GCA_036507795.1 Anaerolineales bacterium
CGCGTCACCCTGGCTCTCTTTACCGGCGAAGAAATTAATATGCAGGGCTCCCGCGCCTACGTCTTGAGTAAATCGTGGGATCTACCAGCAGTGGCCGTTAATTTAGAGGCGATGGCTCAAAACGGCGATTACGTGATCTGGGAACAGGACGGCAGCATCTTTAAATTAGAATTTACTTCTCAATCGATTAGCAAATCTGTGGCAGAAGCCGTTTATGATGTGGCTATGCGCAAGGTGGTGCCAGGCGGCCCAATCATCAGCGATGGCTCTTCATTCCTTGCGGCCGGCATCCCCACCGCGGTCCTCGGCACCTATGACCGCCGTTGGGGTGATTCAGGTTTCCACCGGCCCACGGATAACCTGACTCGGGTAGTCATCGAACGGCTACCTGAAGGCGTCGAGATTGTAAAAAAATTTCTATTGGATCACGACAAAAACAGGACCTGATCTCCTATTCATATTGAAGGACATGACAAGGAAAAAACCAATCCATACCCTGCACCTGGTCTCCCATACACACTGGGATCGCGAATGGTATCTCCCGTTTCAATTGTTCCGCCTGAAATTGGTCTCCCTGGTGGATAACCTGCTGGAGCTGTTAAAGGCAGACTCAGGCTATAAACATTTCACATTAGATGGTCAAACCATTATCCTGGATGATTATCTGCAGCTGCGACCCGAAAACGAAGTGACTATACGAAACCAGGTGAATTCTGGACGCCTGCTCATCGGCCCCTGGCATATCCTGCCGGACGAATTTCTCGTCAGTCCAGAAGCCACCATCCGCAATCTGCTTCAGGGAGACCGTACTGCCCGCCGGTTCGGCTCCAAAATGAACCTCGGCTATATCCCGGACCCCTTCGGGCATATTGGTCAGATGCCTCAAATATTGCATGGCTTCGGCATTCATGACGCCTGCCTCCAGCGCGGCGTCGCGGATTTGCCCTGTGAATTCTGGTGGCAGGCGCCCGACGGTTCCCGGGTGCTGGTAGCAAATCTTCGTGATGGTTATATGAATGCCGTGAACCTTCCTACGAAGATTCCCAATCGATTCATCGCCGAGATTCTCCGGCTGCGGGATTCGCTGCTCCCCTACGCGGCTACCAGCCATCTGCTGTTCATGCATGGTAACGATCATGTGCTGGCTGACCCGGACACCAGCCAGGCAATTGAGCAGGCCAATGCTGTTCTCAATGGTAATCTCATCGTCCATTCCTCGCTGCCTGCTTACATGCATGCGGTCAGGTCCGAAATCAGCGACCTGAAGATTTCTCTTCCCATCGTCGAAGGAGAGCTGCGCTCCTCTAAACGGCATCATTTGCTTCCCGGGGTTCTGTCAACCCGCTTGTGGATTAAGCAGCGCAATCATGC
>DATCIL010000007.1:0-3676 GCA_036507795.1 Anaerolineales bacterium
CGTTTGATACCAAGGCCTTGGCTGAGCAAAACGATATCGCATTCTACACCCATGTCTATGACTGGGCCGGGAATTGGCGCGGCGCCGGGACCTGGGAATTAAAACTGGACCGGACCCCGCCGGCGATCATCCTGTTCATGCCTCTGGTTAAAAATTAAACGCCAAACTTAAAGATCTTAAATGGTATACTTCGCCTGATTACATCTTGCCAGCAATCCTCATGTTGTCATTGCGAGGAGCGGTCTCTGCGACGAAGCAATCTCCCACACGGTTGGGACGAGATTCCAACCTTTGCAAGGTTTTGCGCCAAGGTCAAATCAGGTTAGAAGTTTTCGTGAAACTGATCATCCAAATCCCATGCTTTAACGAGGCAGATACCCTGCCTGAGACCATTGAAGCCCTGCCAGGAGCGCTGCCGGGCGTCGACTGCATCGAATACCTGGTCGTCGACGACGGCAGCACAGATAACACCACCCAGGTGGCCTCTGATCTGGGCGTCCACCACGTTGTCCGCATTCCGCAGCATGCCGGTCTGGCAACCGGATTCATGACCGGTTTGGAGGCTGCTCTTAAGCAGGGCGCAGATCTAATTGTCAACACCGATGCAGACAATCAGTACAATGCTGAAGACATCCTGTTGCTCATCGAGCCTATCCTGGAGAGGCGGGCCGACATCGTCATCGGCGATCGCGGCGTCGCCACACTCTCGTCCTTCTCCCCCTTTAAGCGCCAGTTGCAGCGCTTCGGAAGTTGGGTGATCGGACGGGCGTCGGGCATAGATACGCCTGACGCCACGAGCGGCTTCCGGGCGATCAGCCGCGAGGCTGCCCTGCGAACATTGGTATTGAGCGAGTATTCTTATACGCTTGAAACCCTGATCCAGGCCGGCTCCCGCCGCATGGCCATTGAATACGTTCCGGTCCGCACCAACCCTCAGACCCGGCCATCCCGTTTGATGCGCAGCCTCCCCCATTACCTGGCCCAATCGACGGCCACCATCGTGCGGGCCTATACGATGTACCGGCCGTTACGGGTGTTCACCGTGCTGGGCTCCCTGATGATCCTCGGCGGTGTGTTTGGGGGGATCCGCTTCCTGTATTATTACTTCACGGATGGCGGCGCCGGTCATATTCAATCGGTGATACTGACGGCCATCTTGCTGATTGTAGGATTTCAAGTTCTCCTGATCGGTCTGGTGGCAGACCTGATTGGTTTCAACCGCAAAATTCTTGAGGAAGTCCTTTTTCGTTTGCGGCGCATCGAACTTGAGGAAGATGACCTTGGGTCGACGGCTTACCAGGCACCTGCCAGCAACGAACGTCGATCGTTCAGATGATTACCGCCCCCCGAAATCTATTCATCCTCTTAATCTTCTCGCTAGCCCTAATCAGCTGCTCTCCGGTGGTCAGACCCGAGCAGTCACATCATGCCGAGTTTTTCCTCGTGACCCGGGGAAACTCGATCGGTCAGACCTTCTTTGCGCGCTTCCGGGGCCTGTCAGGCATCGAGGTTTTCCTCAGACCGAACGCGATAAAGAGCGGCCATGTAAATCTGGCACTTTACAATGGCTCTCTGGATAGGACTCCGCGCACCACATCAAGGATTCCCCTGGAAGCTGTGACCCATCCCGATTTCTACACCTTCACCTTTCCCCCGCAAGTTGATTCTGAAAACCATGACTATTATTTTGAGATCTCCCTCGATAGTGAAACGCCGCTGGAGATTGGGATCGGTCCAGGCGATTCGTACCTGGATGGCGCTTTTTACCATCAGGATGTCCCTCAGGACAACCAGCTGGCCTTCCGGTTGGCTTACGACCCCGTGCAATCCTTCTTAGGTTTGGTTCTGCTGGCATTATCCTGGTCAGGCACGCTCGGAATTGCTGCTATGTTATATATTCTGCCTGGCTGGGCGCTGCTCAGCGTTCTAATGCCGGCGTGGAAAGAACGATCCTGGGCAGAGAAGCTGGCCTTGGCCGCCGGCGCAAGCCTGGCGATTTATCCCATCCTCTTTCTCTGGACGGGCCTGGTCGGTCTACATCTGGGACCGCTGTATGCCTGGCTGCCCGCTCTGGCTGGCGCCGGTGTCCTGCTCTGGCGCAACCGGCGCTGGCGGCCTGGGCTCAGGTACAAAAGCAACCGGATCAGCGTGCGGAGGTGGCTATACGCAATCGGTCATCAAAACTACTTGACCCTGTTGATTCTTGCCCTGATCATCGCAACGCGTTTCTGGGTCATTCGTAATCTCAGCGTTCCCCTCTGGGGGGACTCTTACCAGCATTCCTTGATCGCCCAGCTGCTCGTCGATCATGCCGGTCTCTTCAATTCCTGGGCACCCTATGCTGATCTGCAGTCTTTCACCTACCACTTCGGGTTTCATTCTCTGGTGGCTGTATTTCACTGGATTGCCAATTTCCCAATGCCGGAAGCCACGCTGTGGACCGGTCAAATCCTCAACATCCTGGCCGTTGTCTCACTCGTTCCTCTGGCTAACAAAGTCGGGAAAAGCCGCTGGACCGGCATAATGAGCTTGTTGTTGGCGGGTCTGCTGTCCAATATGCCCATGTTCTATCTCAATTGGGGTCGCTATACGCAACTGGCCGGTCTTGTGATTTTACCGGCAGCCGCTTACATTCTTTGGTCGATTTTCGAAAACGAGCGCCTGAATTGGCGACCGGTCGGGTTAATCTGGATATTGATGGGAGGGCTGGCACTAACCCATTACCGGGTTCTGATTTTTGGTGCCCTGTTCGCTGTCCCTTTATTTCTGTTTTATTCAGTTGCCTCGAAAAAACATCTTACCGATAATATTCGCCGGCTGGCGCTCTCCGGGATCGGAGCAGGTCTTATTTTCGCACCCTGGTTTTTCCACGTATTCAGCGGCAAAATACTTCAGATTTTCTACAGCCAGGTTACCACATCTGCCAACAACCTGTCCGAATTTACCCAACAATATAACGCCATCGGCGACCTCTTTACTTACCTACCGCCGCTGATGTGGATTTTGCTGCCTTTTGCGCTCGCCTGGGGATTCTGGCGCCGGGAGAGGAATTTTGCCATCCTCGCCCTTTGGTGGCTGCTGGTGTTTCTGGCCGCCAACCCGCAATGGTTTGGCCTGCCTGGAGCAGGATCGATCACCAATTTCGCCGTTTTCATCGCCGCTTACCTGCCCGTCAATATCCTGTTAGCCGCCGCGCTCGCCTGGCTAATTAACAGAGTAGCCACTCTGGAGAGAATTCGCTTTACTCGCCTCCCGGCGCTGCTCTCGGTGTTTACAGTCGCGTTCGGCCTGTGGGGTGCATCTTTGAGACTGGGCGACGTCGATATCGCCCAACATGCCCTGGTAACGCGGCCGGATTTGCACGCCGCCGAATGGATCCGCGAGCATACTCCCGAAAAGGCCGTCTTCCTGGTGAATTCATTCTTCGCCTATGGTGGTACATCAGTAGTTGGATCGGATGCTGGTTGGTGGCTGCCCCTGCTGGCCCGGCGCAGCACCACCTTGCCGCCGCTCACGTATGCCTCGGAACGCGGGCCACGCCCCGATTACCGCGAATGGGTAAATTCGCTAACGGCAGAGATTCTACAAGCGGGCATCGCTGATCCAAAAGTGCTGGATAAATTGGCCCGGAGAGACGTCACGCATGTCTACATCGGTCAACAACAGGGCCAGGTGA
>DATCIL010000008.1:0-3312 GCA_036507795.1 Anaerolineales bacterium
GGCCGCCGGATATACAATCCCCCCAATCGCATCCCTGGTCTCCTCAAACTCCTCTTTAGAAATCGTCATGACCTGCACCGGGATAGGAACATCATCGAACGAGCCGCGCATATAATATTTATTTGGAATATTTATAGCTAAATAACCCGCAAAGTTGCGTTATCTGCATTAGTTAGCGGATCAAACATTTCGCAATCTAACATCGCATGTGGAGGTCATCCAATGTCCAAGCTTGTGACCTATGAATTATTTGCGTAATCCGGTGATGTCGATCAGTGATTCCGGGTGATGCCGATCACCCAGACCGGTCATGCCGATCACCTGTTCCGGTGCATGGCGATCGCCGGTCAGGGGAGAGATAGCTGGATAAGCAATCATAACGCTAGTTGTCGTTGTTCTTCAAGGGGGAATGAACTTTTCGCATAGAATCTCCTGATAGTGTTAGCCGGTAGGCGTTGTGGATGAGGCGGTCGAGGACCGAATCGGCGAGAGTGGGGTCGGGGATGCGGGCATGCCATTCGCTCACCGGGACCTGGGTGGCGACCAGGGTGGCAGAGCGGCCATAACGATCGTCGAGGATCTCGAGCAGGTCTTTGGCCTGGGAGCGAGAGAGGGGGTCACGCAGCCAGTCGTCGAAGATGAGCAAGTCAGTGCGGGCCAGGGAACGCAGCAGTTGGGGATAGGAGCCGTCGGCCTGAGCGAGTTCGAGAGATTGCAGCAGGCGGGAAGTGCGCACGTAGCGCACGTTGAATTCGGCCTCACAGGCAGCCCGGCCAAGTGCGCAAGATAAGTAAGTTTTTCCAGTCCCCGTGGCGCCGAGAACCAGCACATTGAGATGGTGGCGGACCCAATCCCCCTGGGCGAGTTCGAGAACCTGGGCCCGTTTGAGACCGCGTGCTGCGGACAGGTCGAGATCCTCGAGAGTGGCCTGGAGAGGAAAACGGGCAGACTTGATGCGGCGGTGCAAGCGGTGGTTGGTTCTGCGGGTGATCTCGATATCGACCAGTAAGCCGAGCCGCTCTTCGAACGACAGTTGCGCATACTGGGGGTTATGTAATTGGTCTTCGAAGGCCGTGCGGAAAGCGGACAGTCTGAGTTGGGATAGTTTTTCCAGTAAGGGTTGGGTTAGCATGGACAGCTCCTTAGTTGTAGTAGTTCTCACCGCGGATGTTTTCATGCGGCGGCAGGGAGGTGTTGGATGCGGGTTCCAACTGGCGTTGGTCGAGTTTGTTTTTGAGAATGTTCTGCACACCTTTATAGGAGCGGATGCCGGCAGTATTGGCCCGCTGGCAGGCGGCTTCCAGGCGCTCCGAGGAGTAGCGTTTGGCCAGGCCGAGGATGCCCAGACAAGTACGGTAAGCCTGCTCAGGGTGCCTGCGGGCATCGAGGGCGCGGCTGATGAGTTCGGTAGTCTGCTCGCCGATTTCTCCGGCCCAGCGCAGAAAACGCTCTGGGGACCACTGGCTGTAGAACTGGTGCTCGGGCGGCATATGCACGCTGTGGGTCGAAAAGCGCCCTTGGGCTGTAGAGCGGGGATGGGAGGCCACCCGTTTGCGCTGGTAGAAGATTTCGACCGTCTTTTCGGTTGCCCGGATGGTCACTTCCTTGCCGCTCAGGGTGTAGGGAACACTGTAGAAGTGGTTGTCGAAGGAGACGTGGTAGTCGATGTGCACGCGGGCCCTTTTCCAGAGCGCAAATTCGTAGGGCATTTCCGGCAGCGGTGAAAGCGCCGGTTGGTCCACTTCTTCAAACAGTTCCAGCCGAGATTGGCCCAGATGCTTCATCTCCCGCCGGTTGAGTTCGACCCGCAGTTCGGCAATCGCCTGGTTGAGTTCGGCCAGGCTGAAGAAGGTGCGGTCCCGCAGCCGGGCCAGGATCCAGCGCTCGACCACCTGAACGCCGACCTCCACCTTGGCCTTGTCGCGCGGTTTGCGCACCCGTGCCGGGATCACCGCGATCCTGTAGTGGCGGGCGAAGTCCTGGTAAGTGGGGTTCAGATCCGGCTCATACAGGTTCGGGCTGGTCACGCCCGCCTTGAGATTGTCCGGAACCAGCACTTCCGGCACACCGCCCAGGAATGCCAGCGCCCGGACCTGGGCCGCAATCCAGTTGGGCAGGCTCTGGGTCCAGTGCGCTTCGGCATACGTGTAGTTGCTGGCTCCCAGGGTCGCCACGAAAACTTGCGCTTCCCGGATTTCTCCCCTCTCCGGGTCCACCACCGCCACCGTCTGCCCGGCGTAGTCCACAAACAGCTTCTCCCCGGCCTTATGTTTCTGCCGCATGGTGGGGTTGAGCTGCTGCTTCCACTCCCGGTAGTGCTGACAAAACTGGCTGTATCCGTATCCGTCCCGGTGCTCCTGACGGTACTCCACCCATAACAGGCTCAGGGTTACTCCTTTGCGCTTCAACTCCTTATGGATGTACTTCCAGTCTGGCCGCGCAATCGTCCGCCCGGAACCCCCTTTATCTGGATACAGTCGGGCTTCCAACTGCTCCGCCGTCATCCCTTCCGGCAGCGGCCAACTCAGCCCGGCCGCTCTGGCGTGCGTGACGTACTCGCTCACCGTACTGGTCGAGACCCCACAGCTTTTGGCGATCGCCCGGTGCGACAGCCCGACTTCATATTTCAATCGCAGGATTTCTTCAATTTTCCTCATGGATAGACTCGCTTGGGTCATCTTTTCCTCCTCAGCTTTGTTTCTGAGAAGGATGCCCGATTTGTTCGAGTTTATCCAGCCATCTTCCCCCACTTTTCTCCGGGTTGCCTAACTGGCATGCCCGGATTCACTGATCGGCATCACCGGAATCGGTGATCGGCATGAAACGGAATCGGTGATCGGCATGCGCCGGAATTCATGATCGGCATGGCCCGGATTATGCATTATTGAAGGGTTTCCTCGAAGCGTTTAACCGACATGATTTGGATTCCATCATGGGCTATTTCGCAGAGGATTGCGTCTTATACATGCCGCGAGGCTCGGCACCGCGCGGCGATCGGTATGTCGGGAAAGACCAGGTGCAAGCTGGCTTGGCAAAACGATTTGAGGGGATTCCGGATGTTCATTACGGAGAAGATCAGCATTGGGTGTGTGGTGATTTCGGAGTCTCCGAATGGACCCTGACTGGCACATCTGTGTCAGGGAAAAAGATAGAAGTGCGGGGAGTCGACTTGCTTGAGTTCGCCGAGGGAAAGATCACTCGCAAAGATTCTTTTTGGAAAATCCTTGAGTGACGAGCAAGGGATATGAAAGTGCGCCAGCGAGATTGCGGTTGTAATCCGGCTAATTATGGTCGGTGGGGCGGTTGCCCACC
>DATCIL010000009.1:0-3664 GCA_036507795.1 Anaerolineales bacterium
GAGATTGGGTGGTGAGCATTGTAATGGGAGTCTCAGCGCTCATTCGAGATGCATGTGCATTTATCAGGTCTTGGAGCGTCTCAGGAGACAGCAGCGGCATATCCGCGGCGATAACTAACACCTGATCGCTATGACCCCGCAAGAGTTCTTCCACCTGCTGGACGGCGTGCCCGGTGCCCAGTTGAGTTTCTTGTACGACTACCTTAGCCTGATCGCCGATGAATTTGCGGACGGAATCGGCCTCGTGACCGATAACAACGACTGGTGCGCTACCGGTAACTTGCCTGGCGGTTTTAAGAGCATACCATAGCATTGGTTTGCCCAATAGCGGATGGAGAACTTTCGGCAGGTTGGAGCGCATGCGCGTGCCTTGACCTGCCGCAAGTATCACTGCTGTGGTTTTCATTAGGGTTTCCTTTTTGGAGAACAACCGGATGTCATGAAAAAAATTAAAAAGGACGAGCGGCGCGCCGCCTTCAAGCCTGCGCGCGGCTCGTTCCATGATAGAAATTGAATTTACCTAAGTCTGAATCTTCGTCGAGCACGAATACAATCCGTTACATTTTCTCAAGCTGGGGTGCCCGGATTCGAACCAGGATCAACGGATCCAAAGTCCGCTGTGCTACCGTTGCACCACACCCCATAGAGTACGCCCCGACCGCCGGGCGTGCTGGTTGATGCTTTGAAAGGCTTAGAACAGGATTGTAACACACCCCCCAAATGGGTGGCAATGTTTACTCTACTCGCCAGCAGGCTACCCAGTGACCGTCACTGACCTCGATAAGAGGCGGCTCCTCCAGGGAGCAGTGTTGCATTGCAACCGGACAGCGGGGATGGAAGCGACAACCGCTGGGTGGATTCAAGGGGCTGGGCACATCCCCCGGCAGAAGAATGCGTTCCCGTTTGAGCGATGGATCGGCGATAGGAATGGCGGACATCAAAGCCTGTGTGTAAGGGTGCAGGGGGTTGCGGAACAGTTCTTCACGCGAGGTTAATTCAACCACCTTGCCCAGGTACATGACCGCTACACGATGCGAGATGTGTTCTACAACCGAAAGGTTATGCGCGATAAAGAGGTAAGTAAGCCCAAATTCTTTTTGCAGGTCATTAAGGATATTGAGCACCTGGGATTGGATGGACACGTCCAAAGCCGAGACCGGTTCATCACAGATGATGAAGTCGGGCCTGAGTGCCAGGGCCCGGGCGATGCCGATGCGCTGCCGCTGGCCGCCGGAGAACTCGTGCGGATAGCGGCGGGAATGATAATCTTCCAGGCCTACTTTACGCAGGGTTTCAATCACGACGTCAAATCGCTCTTTGGGTGAACCGATATTGTGTATCTTTAACCCTTCGGCAATCGACTCGCCGATGGGCATGCGCGGGTCCAAAGAGGCATATGGGTCCTGAAAAATAATCTGCATGTTGCGGCGCATTCGCTTGAGATCTCCACCGCGCAGATCGAAAATATTTATCCCATTGAAGAGGACTTTTCCTCCGGTCGGCTCCGTCAACCGGAGCATGGTTCGACCAACTGTAGTCTTACCGCACCCTGATTCACCGACCAGGCCCAATGTCTCCCCTTTCTTAACAGTGAAGCTGACATCGTCGACGGCCTGAACCCAGGCGACGACGCGCTGGAGTAATCCGCCGCGCACGGCGAAGTACTTGGTAAGATTTTGGACCTCGATCAGGTCCTCTTTTCCGTTTCTGCTGGCTATAGCAGGTTCTGTTTTCGGAGCAATAATTTCTTCGGTTACTTCTGTCATTAATATCCTCTACAAGTTTGGTTCAAGGTCCAGAGCAGGCTGGACTTCAGCCGCCCGAACGGGCGCTTTATGGCCTTTCTCTTCAAAACTCTGATATAACCAGCAACGCACCGTGTGCTTCGGTAACACCGGAACCAAGTCGGGTTCGATCTCGGTACAAATGGTTAACTCATATTCTACCCGAGAACGGCAGCGTGGGGCAAACTTGCAGCCCGGCGGCAGCCCGATCAGGTTCGGGACAGAACCTGGGATCACATCCAGCCGGTCCTGAATTTTGCCCAGCACCGGTATGGAGGCGATCAAGCCCTGCGTATAGGGGTGGAGGGGCTTATCGAACAGCGCCTTGATGCCGGATTGTTCGACGATACGCCCAGCGTACATGACTGCCACTCGATCCGCCATCTCTGCGATGACACCCAGGTCGTGGGTGATCAGGACCACGGCAGTGCCCATACGGTATCGTAAATCGCTGATCAGGTCCAGGATCTGCGCCTGGATGGTTACGTCCAGGGCGGTGGTAGGTTCGTCGGCGAGCAGCAGTTGCGGGTTTAGGGCAAGAGCCATAGCGATCATCACGCGCTGTGCCTGACCGCCCGACATCTCGTGAGGGTAGGCATGAGCCTTGCTCTCTGGGTCGGGGATGCCGACCAGCCGGAGCAAATCAACGGCTCTTTCCCAGGATTCTTCACGGCCCATATTTTGGTGAATTTGAAACACCTCGCCCACCTGGTCACCCACTTTGAAGACCGGGTTCAGGCTGGACTGCGGCTGCTGGAAAACCATCGAGATGCGGTTGCCGCGCATGTCGACCATTTCGGCTTCGGAGAGATTGAGAAGATCACGACCTTCAAAGAGAATTTCGCCCTCCACGATCTTTCCTGGAATACCAATCAAACGCATGATCGAGAGAGAGGTCACGCTCTTACCGCATCCGGATTCGCCAACCAGGCCAAGGACTTCTCCCGGTTTAACCGTAATGTCGACTCCGTCGACAGCTTTCACGACACCGTCTTCGGTGAAGAAGTATGTTTTGAGGTTTTTAACTTCAAGTAATGATTGATTGTTTTGGTTGCTCACAACTTTCCTCTCGATAATAATTCAATGATTATACCTGTGTTTCGTTCCGGACCATGGTGAACGGCACGAGCAATTTTAGCACGTGCCGTTCTGTTTGGTGAAGCCTCAAAACGAAACCCACATGTAGCGATTTCAGCGTTTCAGTCTGGGATCCATTGCGTCGCGCAGTCCATCGCCAATATAGTTGAATGCCAGAACACAAACAAAGATTGTCAGACCCGGGTAGAAGACCTTCGCCGGCTGTGTCCACATGTCGTTTTGGTATTCATTCAGCATATTGCCCCAGGTGGCCACCGGCGGCTGGATACCGAATCCCAGGAAGGACAGCGCAGATTCCAGGATGATCACCGTTCCAAGCAGCAGGGTAGCAGAGACGATGATGGGCGCCAGGGAATTGGGGATCATGTGCGACACGATGATTCTAAGATCGCCTGCGCCGAGGGCCCGGGCGGCCTCGGTAAATTCCTGGTTCCGCAGCGATAACACCATACCCCGGATCAAGAGCGAGGCGGAGGTCCAGCTGAACACGATCAGGATAATGGTGATGATCGCGGCGCTATTCAGTTCCCTGGGTATCCCCGGAATGAACGTGATCCCGCGCAACAGGGCGGAGAAGGCCAGCAAAAGTGGCAGGAGCGGAATGGCGATAATAAACTCGGTAAAACGCTGGATGACATCGTCCAGCACACCGCCGTAATAACCAGAGATAGCCCCAACCAGGACGCCTATCAGAATCGAGATGATCGTGACGATAAAGGCAACCGACAGCGAGATGCGACCGGCGTACAGCAGACGGCTTAAGACATCCCGCCCAATGTTAT
>DATCIL010000010.1:0-2860 GCA_036507795.1 Anaerolineales bacterium
CTTATGGCTTAAGGCTTGTTGTGAACCGGATCACAGGCTGGAATGACCGACTTTACCCGAGGATAGCCGGAGATGTTACCAATGGCTTTGGGCTATTTTACTGACCTGGGCTTTGTTTGGATGTAAAGTGAATGAAGAACGAGAAACACCCGGCAGTTCTAGAGGCAAGGAGGCGGAACATGTACACCCCACTAGAGCACGAAGTGCTGCAGGTCATCGCAAGAGAGCAGCACCAGCGTTTGATCGACGAGGCGGCCTATGCCCGGCGGCTTCGCAGGCTGGACAAAGCGGCCGTGACTTTAGAAGATGGACAGGAGGGGAGTTACCGGTGGAAGCGCAGGCTGGTCTATGCAATCGCGATTGGAAGTTCGATCCTGCTGGTAGCCGGGATATCCTGACCTGATCCGAATTGAGGAGGAACGATGGACACGACAATGATCAATCGCGGCGTGGAGATCCCACTGCCGAGGATTGTTGGCAGGAGCACGCTGGCCGTATTGATAACGATCCCGATCCTGCTGACAAATGTATTTATGGTGGCTTTGCTGCTGCTGTGGCCGACTGCCGAAAGCTTCTGCTGTGGATTAGAGCAGATAGATCCCGAAATCCGGCTGCTGCTGGTCGTTGCCCTGGCAGGCGGGATCGGCAGCACAGTGCGGCTGCTGCGGGTGATCCCCCAGGACTATCGCAAATACTTCGATAAGCACCTGGGCTTGTTGAGCGATGAGGAAGCGCCTGGATTTATCGAGCGCGGCCTGATATTTTACCTGGTAAGACCCTTTCTGGGACCGCCGGTGGCGGTGATGATCTATTTATTGCTGCGGGGCGGGTTTTTAGGCGCTTCGGTGGAGACAGCCGACTTCAACCCATTTGGCATCTCGGGAATTGCCGGCCTGGCAGGCCTGTTCGCCGATTCATCGGTAGACAAGCTCAAGCAAGTTTTCGACGTCTTTTTGGGCATCCCTCCAGAGGGCGCTAAGGCATTACGGCGCATTCTCGATTAGGAGAGAGGCAGCCTGCCCATAGAACTCCAACCAGAACAACGGCTTACTCGCCTGCGAAAAGTTCAAAAAATGGCGGAAATGTGCCCAGCAGACCGATGACTAACAGCACCAGGGAAATTGTGACGATCTGGTTGAAATTGACTTCCTTGCCGCGGAAACGAAAATGAAGAACGAGCCAGGCGAGGAAGAAAACTATCGTGCTCACCAGCGACTTGCCTGTGAGAGGGCCCACCGCCGGGATCCAGGCCAGCGATTGAGCGAAGCTCTCAGAAGCCGCGGCCAGTGTGGTGACCACACCCATGGCGGCAGCGCCGATGCCACCTGCCAGCAGCGCTGCTGCTACAGGTCCATTGGGCTTATCCTGCTCCGTAGCGCGATCCATCATGGTCCACTCTCCTGATTAAAAAAATCAACCGGCCTAGCGGATCGGAGCGATCTTATTAATAAAGGCCCCAAAGATCCCGGCAATCGCTGCGGTGACGAAAGCGGCCACGAAAAAGATCATGATGGCGCGGCGCTCATTGGGTTTCTTCGCCAGAACAGGACCATAATAAGTTACCGCATAGGCAACCACGGTGGCGGCAATTGGAGCGATCCAGGCCACATGCTCCTTCCACTCCATGCCGAAGCGGTGCCACTCGGCTGTGCTCTCACTGGCAAGCAGCAGGTAGCGTGGGAAAGCGGACAGATCGGTAGTACCTTCCGGAGGCCTGGCCCGGTACCAGGGGTACACAATGAACGTCCCCGTGATGACCGTAGCCCAGGCGACCAGCGCCATTGTCCACATCCCTATCTTTAGACGCGCCATCCGTTCCTGAAGTCCCTCCAGCGTGATCCATTCAGGCCGCAGGCTGTAGAGACCAGCCAGGCCGCCAGCAAAGGCCAGGAGGAAGGCTGCTCCGAATAACATCCCGTGCAAGACGGTCCAACCCTCGCGAGCGGAGATCTCCATAACAACCTCCCACTACAACATAATAGAGGGATACGATACAGATTTTCCCCTTAGATAGCCCTGGGAATCTGCTTTCAGAGCTATAATTATTATATACTATTTTTTTCCAATACCTCGCCAATTATGCGGCTGCAACAACCCGCTGAGATTCCACTCGCCACAGCGGCGCCCGCTCTACAAATCCAAGGCTGAAAAGATCCACTAATAAGCGCTTAGTTGGCATTTATTCATGCGCGGCTTGCTTCATTATAGGCCGCAGCGGCGCGGACGAGATCCCTGAGGGCGGGCTCATCAACAATGTCGCCCTCATACAAGTCAATGGATCGCGAGGCCTTAGCATCAAGACCGCTGTTGAAGAGACCGTATGGATCCGGAAGAGAAGCTCCTTTAAAGAAGTTGAGCTTTATGTGGTCTTTGAAAGCTCCAACCGCACAAACGTTGCCATTATGAGTCCAGACGGCAGTGTTCCATTTCCATTCCTCGGTCAGATCGGGGTCAGCCTCGTGGATAAGCTCGCGCAATCTTGCAAATATTTGACCGCGCCAGCCGGGGAGGTCTGCGATTTGTTTGTCGATCAGTTCTGATGATTTCATAAGATTTTTCTCAATGCTAGACTTCAAGCAGTCGCTTCAAGTTGCCTAAATGTTCCTCGTTTTGTTTTCGGATATAGCCAGCCATCACCGGTTCGAGCAATCTAAAAAGGCCGCGAAATTCAGGCCGCGGGAGCGAAGTGATCTTCGTGCCGCCTGTGACGGACTCAAAAAGGAAACTTCCTTTGGGTTTTGCCGGTCCTGCCGCTTCTCCCTCGAAAGCGATTTTCTTGTTGGCCTCGTACTCCGTAATTTCAAACTTCGACTTAGCAGATTGACCCGGCAATTTGAGTTCACATTGATAAGTTGTGCCG
>DATCIL010000011.1:0-2595 GCA_036507795.1 Anaerolineales bacterium
CGGTGTAGCGGCGTATCCCATTAAGGCCAGCAAGTTGCGATACTTACCAGTGCCGCCCAGCGCGCGGGCGATAAGGTGGAGGAGAGCTGTCAGGCTCACCCAAGCCATGACGATGCCAATCGCAGCACCACCAATGGCGAATCCAAGGGTCCGTAAATAATTAACTCCGCGCGTTTCCCGGGGTTTTCCTGGCAAAATGCGCGGAATTATTCTTTTACGAACCCCAACAATATTTCCTCCTGCGGTGTAGGCAACTTCCAGCATTGCCCTGATCCCGGCTGTCACAATAAGCCCTACTACGATTAGCGCGCCTTTGCTCAGATTGGGCGCCACAGTGGCCATTGTTTGATTGGGTTGAATCAACATGCCGCGAAGTTCATCTCTCAATGCGGTAGGAACTCGTTGCTCCATGTCATCCTCCTTCAAAGAAAAAGGGGCGGATCATTTTATTGGACTTTGGACAAATCCATTGTGCAGAATTGTTCATAAGGCGGGAAACAGCCCCAAAATGCCGCAAAAAGCCCACAAAACGGGGGTCAAAATGGTGTGGCACTCTCCGTCACAAATATCTTCTTGTCCCGTTTGCAGATGATCTGTATGGCGTTGCGGCCCGATACGGCTACAGTGGGCACGCCTCCCCCTGGCTCAACCCACTGCCCCACCATGTAGAAGCTCTCCAGCCCAGGGAGTGTCTTGCGCATACCTTCCCCCATCAGCGTGCCCATCATCTTGGTTGTGAGCATCCACCCCTCGGGGGAGCCTTGCCAGTTGCCGGTGTAGCGCTCATAGGTCATCGGCGCGGCCACATCCACAACCTCGATCTGCTCCGTGAGGCCTGGGAACCGCTTCTCCAGTTGGGCAATCACCGCATCGGCAATCTGCTGTTTCTCGGCCTCGTAGCGCTCGCGGTCTGCATACAGGTGCTTCCAGTGCTCGTAGTTGCCCCAAAACATGACCACCAGTACCGACTTGCCCGCCGGAGCCAGAGAGGGGTCGAAGCAATAGTGCTTCACGCCCATGCGCTGGCGCACCTCACCGGCAACAGTGATCGGCGCCTCCAGTGGAAAGGTGATCAGATGGGGTTCATTCGAAAAGTCGCGGTTCACGCCCAGCGAAACCTGGATGTATGGCTGGAAGATGGGCAGTTTGCCATAGTAGCCGCGGATCTCGTCGCTGCTATATTGGCCCTCCAGCATGTCAAAGATGGTCGCGTGCCCGTCGGCCGCGGAGATGACGATGTCGGCGTGGTGCTCCGTGCCGTCGGCCAGACGCACGCCTACCGCGCGGTCGTTTTTCACTAGAATCTTTTCCACCGGCGACTTGTAATGTACCTCGCCACCCAGGTCGCGGTAGCGGCGTGCGATAGCCAGGGAGAACTTGAGCGATCCTCCTATGGGGTAGCCGGCATTACGGTTATGTATGAACGCCCGGACCAAAAGGACCGCGAACATCGGAAAATCGGGCATGTCAGAGATAAGCGGGAACGCTTGGCGCAGGAAGGGGTCGCTGAAGCGGGCCGCAAAGTCCTGGATCGAGACCTGGCTCCACTTTCTGATGGCGCTCAAGAATGGGAGTGTCTTTAAGCCTGTCTTGAGCATATCGACAAGGCCATAGAGCTCTCTGGGCTTATCCATTGGAGGCTCAAAGCGAGTGAACAGACGCACCGCACTGCAGAACTCTTCAATCACCGCTGCATCCGCAGGAGCCAGTTCTTTCATCTGCTGCTCGAGCCGGTCAACGTCGGTGTAAATGATGAAGGTCTTCCCATCAGGCCCTTCAATGCGCATGAATTCCTCGTGGTTGACGAAGCGTCGCCCCTGCACCGCGCCCAGTTCCTCCCATATGGGATAGAAGCTGCTGGAGGGCGAGGAGCCGACCAGCCAGTGAATGCAGCCATCGAAAGTGTATCCCCCGCGTTTCCAAGAGGTGCACAGCCCGCCCGGTATGGTGTGGCGCTCGAAGATCTGGGTGCGGTAGCCGTTCATCTGGCCGTAGCAGCCAGCCGATAATCCCGCGATGCCGGCGCCAACGATAATGATGGATTTCTCAGTCATTGTTGCCTCTTATTTCTCTACTTGCACCAGGCGGGTCGGCTGCAGCGAAGGTTAGGTGGCCTGTTGCCGTGCGTGAAACCTAATCCCACTTAAAACGCCACAGTGCCACCCCGAAGAACACCACGGCAAAGCTTATTAGCGCGGCAACCTCGGGCAGGATGCGGGCCATGTCATAGCCACGCACCAGCACGTCTTGATAGGCGGTCAAGGCCCAGGCGTGCGGCGAGATCAGGCCGATCGTTTGCATGAAATCGGGCATGATGTAGCGCGGCACCATCACGCCGCCCAGGGCCGCCATCGTGACCACCAGCAGCGTTCCGAGGCCACTAATCTGCTCCGCAGTCTTGGCCAGCGCCGCGATCAACAGTCCCAACCCGGTGGCGGCCAGTGAGGCGGCTAGCGAGATCAGGATCAACCCTTCGGGATGTGAGCCCAATTCGAGTTTGGGCGCGCCGACGAGCGGCATAATGAAAACGCCGACCGCGAACATAAGTACGATCTGTACCAGGTTGACGATCAAGAATGGCGTCAGTTTGCCCAA
>DATCIL010000012.1:0-7028 GCA_036507795.1 Anaerolineales bacterium
AAATGAAAATTATTTGGTGATCTCGTGGTAGCGGAAGCAGTCTACCACGTGGTCGTTGACCATGCCAACCGCTTGCATGAAAGCATAGCAGATGGTCGGACCCACGAAACGAAAGCCGCGTTTTTTGAGATCTTTGCTCATCGCCTCCGACTCGGCGGTTTGGGCAGGGATCTCGCCCAGCTTTTTCCAGGCATTGAGGATCGGCTTCCGGTCCACAAAGCGCCAAATGTAATCGTTAAACGACCCATATTCTTCTTTTACCGCCAAAAATGCCCTGGCATTGAGGATTGCGGCATTAATTTTCAAGCGGTTGCGGACAATCCCTGGGTCTGCCAGCAATTCGGCGATCCTGCCTTGCTCATAAGCGGCGACCTTTTCCGGGTCAAAGTTATCAAAAGCTCGCCGGTAATTCTCGCGTTTCTTAAGGATCGTCGACCAGCTCAACCCCGCCTGGGCGCCTTCCAAAATCAACATCTCGAACAACTTGCTGTCCTCATGCTCAGGGACGCCCCATTCCTGGTCGTGATAAGCAATATAGAGCGGATCCGTGCCAGCCCATTCACAGCGTTTCATTCCATCACTCCCTCTCACTATCTTCCTAAACTTGCATGACTTCCGAAGGAGTTTTTCGACCTAGCTCGGTTTTATCAAAACCGCCATCAAAGCTAATGATGCTTAGTTTTCTCAATTGCGCAGCGGTATATTGATAAGCGTCATCAAAATCTAAACCAAATCTATTTACATTATCAACCAAAATAGACATTTCCTCTGGACCAAGCCGAGCTAATCGGATCCCCCCTTGAAGCAACAAGTCATCCACTAACTGGATGAAAACACCCAGAAGATTTTTTCTAAGAAGAACAATCCCCAAAGAATATAAGCTGAATTCAGAAAGAAATATATTCTCACGGGGTGCGGAGAGCAAGAATCTCTCTACCTGATCAGCGTTATCTTGATCTAACAGAAGTTCCAGAAGGATATTCGTATCCAGAAGGTACATTAATCTCCCCACCACTCGGAGATCTTATGTTGAAGTTCGACCGAGCTATATTGCGCTCTCATATCCCGAAGAGCACCTCTCCACTTTAATTGCAAATCTTTTTTGGGCCTCTTTAGATGTTTCTCGAATAAAAATTCGACAAAATCCTTGACTTCCCGCTGTAGGTCAGGGGGTAGCTCTTCGATCAATTGTTGAATTTCGCTAATTTCAGAGGTTCTAGGATCGTTCATTTGAAAGCTCCTGCTTGGGCGGTAATTAGATTATCCTTTGATCTGCACACATCATTCGCCACTTCGCAACGGGAATGTAGGATAGCATCATTCTATCAGACGATGGTCCAATTCCAAAGACGCACGATTTGTTTAGGCTATTTCTGCGCCTGGCCGAAAACCCGCTCGAACTCGGCCAGGTACAGCGCGGCGATTTCGGGATCATGGATGATCAGGGTATTTTCGTCATTCGACTTTTCGGCGCTGGCGCTGAAGTTGTAGGAACCGGTCACGACCGTGCTGCGGTCGATAACAATCACCTTGTGGTGCATGTTGCGAGGGTTGCCATCCAGCCTCACGTCCAGCTTGTTCAAGCGAAAGAGGTCAAATTCTGTGCCGGTGTTGGCGCGGTACTGGGATTGCTCAAAAACACCGGAAACCGTCACGCCCGCATTCGAACGCGCCAGCATGGTAGCCGCCAGGTCGTCGGCAGTAAAGGAGTATGCCAGAAAGTAAATGCTTTCTTGAGCAGAGGCGATCAGGTCAACCAAACGGGCCGCCGTGCCGTCGTCAGGAGAAAAATAGACCTCCAGCAGTGTGCCGTCTACCGACAAACTCGAATATGGCGTGTTCGCCGGTGAGCCTGGCCCAAAATCGTCATCCACGAACATCTCTTCGAATTCGGCTAAATAGTTCTCCGCCAGTCGTGAAGAACGGATGCGGATCAAGTTGTTGTTATTCTTATAAGCATCGTTGATCGTGAAATTCATGGAGCCAGTCCAGACCTCCAAGCGATCGATGATCACAAACTTATCGTGCATCAAGCCCTGGCGACGATCTCCGAGGACAGGGATGTCGCCGGCGATGAGCGCCTGAACTTCGGCCTCGTCGCGATTATCGCTATCCACGACGATCCGAACATTCACTCCCCGCCGGTGGGCGCTTAATAGAGCCTCCCGCAGGCTGGCCAAATCGAAGTCATAGATGGCCACGTCGACGCTCATGCGAGAGTTATCAATAGCGGCAGCCAGGACATGATCGGGGCCTTCCTTAAAAGACGCAGCGCCAGCGGCCTCGGGATTGGTAAAGTAGACAGCGTACCACGCTTCGGATCCCGGAATGGTCGTTGAAACGGATTCTGTTACCACATTGCCGCCCCCTGAACCACCAAGCAAATCCTGCGAAGTGAGCGCTTCGATAACCAGGATGATCAAGACGATCGAAAATACAATTAATGACGTTGTGGTCGTCTGGCGAGCTTTCCGGCTTTTTGAAGGCGACATTGAATGCTATTATAGCAACCTACCTTGAAAAAGGCTATAATGGGAGGGCCTTACTCCCGAATTTGAAAGGAGAGAAGTAGCGCCCATGCCAACTGAACGGGAAACTTATCCAATCGAGATTGCCGGGGTTCGACGCCAACTCCCCCTTTTTGAGGTACAGCCAGGGATCAAGATTGCCGTATTGAACATCCTCGGCGATACCGAACTGGTTCAGGCCTGCGCTGAAGCTCTGGCTGAGAAGCTGGAGCAGCTTGACTATGAGGTTTTGGTAACTGCGGAAGCCAAAAGCATTCCCCTGGCGCATGCGTTGGCGGTCGAATCCGGAAAACCCTACATTGTCTTGAGGAAAGTCTATAAGCCTTATATGGGGGAGACGATCCAGGCGGAGACGGTATCGATCACCACTGGCAAACCGCAATCTCTCTACCTGGATGAAAAGGACCGCCAGCTGTTGGCCGGAAAGCGAGTGCTGCTGCTCGATGACGTGATCAGCACCGGATCGACGTTAGAGGGGATGCACAGGGTTATCGAACAGACGCAGGCGGAGGTGGTGGCCGAGGCGGCCATCCTGACCGAAGGAGATAAAGAGCGCTGGTCGCACATCCTTTCATTGGGACACATACCTGTATTTACACTATAGCGTCAAAAGTTGAAGCTGGACCTTCGCCAGTTTTGATCTTGAAGTTTGAAACCACAGGTGAACACCAACCACAGATGGACACAGATTAGCACAGATGTTTTGGCAGAAATCTGGTTAAAATCAACCAATATCTGTGTGAATCTGTGGTTTGTGTTGATCTCCGTGTATCTGTGGTTCCAGTCATTGATTTTGAAAAGGGCGAAACTCCAGGTTGAAGGTTTATCATCAGCATCAGGTGAAACAAATCAAGACAATGGGACGACCCCGAAAATGGGTGAGGAACACCAGGCGTTCCTCGTCTCCCTGCAAGCGGAGGCTGCGAATCAAGTCTTCCGGCTGAATCGGAGAGCCCCGCTTTTTTACGGTCACCCGGCCCACATTCCGCTCCCGTAAATAAGCTCGCAAACGCTTCAATTGAAACGGGAACCAGTCTTCTACGGCCCACGCCCGGGCAAAGGGCGTGGGCATTTGCGTTTCAGCGGTCAGGTAGGCGATATCCGGGTCCAGTTGGGCAGCATCCAGCTGGAGGCCGAGATTCTGCACGAGACCGGCGCGGATCACCGCCGGATCCGGTTCGTAAAGATAAGCCTGGGGCTCGCGAAGGGGGATTTTTTCACGGCTGGCCGGCTGGACGGACCAGCTCGTCGTCGAAGCCAGGGTATGCGGACCAGGCAAGACGGTTGCTCTGCGGATGGTGGTTTTTAGCGGCCCGAACCACAGGACGGCCTCTTTCAACTCCCCTCGCAAGGAAATAAATTCGATCTCAGAATCGTAATCCAGAAACTCAGCGACTTTTACACCGGGGGATATTTTCACGCCGAGTGCCGGAAAGCGGGGCAGCCAATCCTGAAGAATGGAAAGCGGGGGAATGTAGTCCTGGACTGAGTAAATGCGGCGGCCGGCGGTGCGCCGAGCGGGGTCGAAGAAGAGAGCAAGATTAGAGGGGATAGGGGATAAGGGGAGCGGCGATTTCAGGTCGCCTTGCAGGAATTCAACCGGGTTCGCCAGGTTGAGCGCCCGCATATTGGCCTGCGCCATGGCCAAACGCAAAAGATCAAGGTCGATTCCAATCGTTGGCCGGATAGCGGCGAGAGACAAAGTATCGCCTCCGACCGAACAGGCCAGATCGGACAAATAGTCAAAGGGGCGGTAACGTTGGGAACGGTAATCGGAGACCGCGTAAGGCGTGGCCTGTTCCAGCGCCGGGCGGGTGAAATACATTTTGTCCCCGAAGGGAAACTTTGCCCCGGCTTTAGAACGCAAGATCGCAATCTCCAGAGCCGCTCGAGCCAATTCCCGCGGGTATTTCCGGCTCAGGTTCTGAAAATGGCGCAGGAAATCCTCTTCGCTAGGCTGCAGCTCCATGGCGACCCGTAAAACCCCCTGTCCAACCGGTGAGAGCAGTTCACGAAAGGAAGAAAGATCCATTCTTAATAAGACCGAGAGATCAGAGGTTAATACCCGAAGGATATTATAAAGCCGCCCTTCAAAGCAGAGCGGTTTTATAATTGACCTATGTTTTGTTTATCGGCAGTAAGACGAAGTTTCACAAAGTCGTCTAAATGAAAGTGGAACTTATATTCGGGTAAAAATATGAATTCAGACCGAGAAGAGACGATAAAGCGTATTCTTAATAACACCCGGACGATCGCCGTGGTCGGAATATCCTCCAGTGATTTCCGTCCCGGTTATACGGTGCCGGCTTATATGCAGACTCAGGGTTACCGGATCATCCCGGTGAACCCGTTTCTCGACGAACGCCTGGGAGAGAAGGCTTACCCGGATATGATTTCTATCCCCGAACCGGTCGACCTGGTGTTATTGTTCCGGCGCAGCGAAGAGGTGCCGCCCTTCATCGATCAGGCCGTCGAAATTGGCGCTAAAGCGCTCTGGATGCAGCTCGGCGTTATCCATAAAGCCGCCGGCGAGAAGGCCAGGAAGGCCGGCCTGGACGTGGTCATGGACCGCTGCATCGCCGTCGAACATCGCCGGTTGCGGGGCGCCGGCAAAGTTTAGGAACTGCTACGACCAGGGGGATTTGGGCTTCTCTTGTTTTGCTCCGTCAACGTAAAGCGCATCGACTTTCTCGTTGTAGAAGGCGATCAAGTTTTGGATCTTGCCCACTTCCGGATAAGGGAAAGGATAGTACCAGGCGATGTCCTGGTAAACCTTCTCACCCACCTTGACCGAATAATATGACGCAACGCCTTTATAGGGGCACTCGGTATGCGTCTTGCTCGGCTCGAGCAGATCCATCCTCGCGTCCACCTTGGGGATGTAATAGCGCGTGGGCAAACCGGTCTCAAACAGCAAGACCGGGCGGTCGGTTTCGGCCACCGTTTCTCCACCCAGCTCCACGCGCACGTGGCGAGAGCTTTGCAGGACGTCGATGCGCGTATAGGGATCGCGGGCGTGTACGTAGATCTCTTCGTCTTCCTCAAACCAGGCGTCCATCTGCTTCCATTTAAAGGAAATGTCACCTTTCAGAGCATCCGCTTGCGATTCGGGATCTGCAATGGTCCAGGCTGCATGCTCGGCGACCCGCTCAGCGACCTTCACGGAAAAGTAGGAAGCTTGTCCCAGGCCAGGAAGTTCCCGGGCGTGGTCGCTCTCTTCCAAAAATTCCATTCGCACGTCTTCTCTGGGGAAATAGTAAACCGGCGTGCGCCCTTTCTGACGCAACAGAATGGCATTCCTGCTGTCCGCAATGAACTCGCCGCCATAGTAAACGCGCACCCATTTCGGGCTGACGATCATTTCCACGTTATGATCGGGCATATAGGCGTCTGGCGCCTTGTCTGGCGATTCTTTTATCCGGCTCATGTCCCACTTTCCTCTTTTTAACTATTAGACGAATCGTCAAAAACAGTTCTTACGCCGCAGAGCCTCATCCCCTGCTCCCCAGCAGCGCTCTCCGCTGCCGCTCCCCCGCTCCCCTGCTCCCCAATGCCCAGGTGCTGCCGGATCGCTCGCTCCATCTTCTCGGTCTCTTCCTGCTCGGAGCGCTCCTGGGCGCGGTGCCAGTACTGTTCGACTGCGTCCGCCATCAGCCGCGGGTCGCTGACGTTGCGAAAAGCCACCTGGCCGGTAAAGGTCCGCACGATCACATCCCCGTAGCCCAGGATCCGCCCCAAGAAGCTGGTGCGCATATTTACCGCCAGGATGGTGCTCAAGGGCGCTTCTTCCCGGCTCTCGTAAAGGAAGATAACCCGCTCGATCCACACCGCCCGCTGGTCCGTCACAATATAATAGTCATTCGCCCAATCGATCCAGCTCCAGATCCCCCATAGGATCGCCCCGGCTGCAAAAGCGGAAGCCAGGGCCAGCCAGCCCCACCAGGCCACAGTGGCAGGTTCCACAGCTGTCGCCTGGAAAAGGAGCACCAGCGAAGATATCCCCAGCAGGACGGGTATGATCAAATAAAACGCCAGGATCACTTCGTCCTTGCGCGCGATCTGGTAGATGACCTCGTCTTCGCCCAGCCAGGCGAAGCGGCGGCGGCGGATGATCCTTTCCGTCTGGGCCGCCCGCTCCAGGTTGGCTTTGACAAGCGGATAATCCCGCAGCAAACGGAAAAAGCGCTCGCTGTCCAGCCGCAGCAAGGTCGCCGGTGTCACCGTGGTTGCGCTGGTCGAGCGCGCACGGTTCTCCAGCAGGGCCGCTTCGCCAAAAAAATCGCCCGCTTCCAGGATGTCCGTGTCCTCTTCCTCGCCGGCGATCAGCCGGGTGATGGCCACGCTCCCTCTCTGGATGACATAAAAATATTCGCCCGCATCGCCGGGGGAATACAGGCGCTGGCCTTCCGGGACCTGCAGCGGCGTAAACCAGGTCGCAATTTCAGCGATCTGTTGGTCTTCCAGTTCCACGAACAGGTAGAGACCCTTAATAAACTGGAT
>DATCIL010000013.1:0-3183 GCA_036507795.1 Anaerolineales bacterium
CTCCGGAGCCCGTTCCCTTCCTCTTGGTGCTACAATTTATTTCAGACCAACCCCGCCAAATAATCCAGCCGCTTACAGTATGAAAATCTTGGAGCTCCTCGGATAATAATACTTCCTCACATAACAACTCAAGATAAAAAGGAAAATGGATTGACGACTAGATTCTTGCATTTGAAAGTGGTGAACGCTGCGAGAAAAATTCCTTTTGTGCCTAAACAAACAGCATATGCTTGCCACGGCGATATAACTTTTTTGACGGATGATCTCGAACATACTGGCAAAAGCATTCAATTTAAATGGGATGGAACTCCTGCACCAATAAAGCCCGAAATACTGCGTATTCCGATGAAAGCGTCCACCGAATCCGATGCAAGCCGGCCAGTGGAAACGAAGAGGCGCTGGTGAGAGGATTATAAAATCAAGTGGCCGGCATGAGTAGGGCAGAACGGATTTTTCGTTGGGATTCTCCTTCCAAATTTAGGCGGTAGGCATTGTGGACGAGACGATCCAGAATGGCGTCGCCAATGGTGGGATCAGGGAAGCGGGCGTACCAATCGGCCACGGGCACCTGGGAGACGACCAGGGTGGAGGCGCGTCCGAAGCGGTCGTCCAGGATTTCGAGCAAGTCTTTGGATTGGGCGGGGGAGAGCGGGTCGCGCATCCAATCGTCAAAGATAAGCAGGTCAACGCCAGCCAGGCTGTCGAGCAGGTCCGGGTAGGTTTCTGGCGGGTCCTGGCGAGCATGGGCCAGCTGGTGGAGCAGGCGGGAAGTGCGCTGATAACGGACGTTGAAGTTGTTACGACAAGCAGACCGGCCCAAAGCGCAGGTGAGGAAAGTTTTGCCCACTCCGGTGGGGCCGAGGATAAACAAATTCAGGTGGTTGGCAATCCAGTCACATTGGGCCAGTTCGAGCACAAAGCGGCGATCCAGCCCGCGTCCGGCAGACAGGTCCAGGTCTTCCAGGGTGGCACTGAGCGGGAAAGCCGCCGCTTTGACCCGGCGCTGGAAGCGGTTGTCCTGCCTGCGGGTGAGTTCCAGGTCAACCAGCAGCGCCAGGCGGTCTTCGAAAGACAGTTCCGCGTATTGGGGACTGCCCAATTGCTCTTCCAGGCCCGCCCGGAAAGCTGGCAGGCGCAGCAAGGTCAGGCGTTCAAGCAAAGGGTGAGGGGACATCGCAAGCTCCTTTAGTGATAGTAGGTTTGACCGCGCAGATTGTCATGGTCGGGTGGAATAGCCCCGGTCTCAGGGGAGGCAGGTAAATGGTCAAGCAGGTCTTTGACTTCCCGGTAGGAAAAGCGCTGGCCGGGTATGGCTTGCAGGCAGGCGGCTTCCAGGCGCTCTTGGCCATGCCGGTGGGCCAGGTTGAGGATCCCCAGACAGGCGCGGTAAGCCTGCTCGGGATGCTGGCGAGAAGCCAGGACGGCCTGCACGCACTGCACAGTAGCCGGGCCGATGTCTCTGGCCCACTTCAGGAAGCGTTCCGGGGTCCATTCGAGATGCTTCTGGTGTTTGGCAGGCATGTGAGCGGTTTGGGTGGTGAAGCGGCCCGGCGCCTGGCTGCGAGGATGCACAGCCACCGGCTGGCGCTGGCTCTTGTGGAAGATCTCGATCAGGCCCTCCGTAGCGCGGAGCTGCACTTCTTCATGGATCAGGCTGTGGGGCACGCTGTAGTAATGCTTGTGGTACTCGACGTGGTAGTCGATGTTGACCCGGGCAGCTTTCCACTCGGCGAATTCGTAGGGCCTCTCGGGCAGCGGGCGCAGGGCCGGGCGGTCCACCGTCTCGAACAGTTGGCGGCGGGACTGCTCCAGGTGCTGCATGGGCCGGGTGTTGAGTTCTGCCAGCAGCCGGCGAATGGCCTGGTTCAGTTCGGCCAGACTGAAGAAGGTGCGGTGGCGCAGGCGAGCCAGGATCCAGCGTTCCACCACCTGCACCCCCACCTCGACCTTGGCTTTGTCACGCGGCTTGCGCACCCGGGCCGGAAGAATGGCTACCCCATAATGCTCGGCCAGCTCCTGGTAGGTCGGGTTCAGCTCCGGCTCGTAGTAGCAGGGATCTTTCACCCCCGACTTGAGATTATCGGGCACGATCAGCTGCGGGACCCCGCCCAAGAAGAACAGGGCACGCACATGCCCGCCGATCCAATTGGCTTTGTCCTGGCTGGCCTGGGCTTCGGCATAGGTGTAGTTGCTGGCTCCCAGCACCGTCACAAAGATTTCGGCCTGAATGATCTCGCCGGTTTCCGGGTTGACGATGGGAACCGTCTCACCGGCGTAATCGACAAACAGCTTCTCCCCCGCCTTGTGTGTCAGACGCATGGGCGGGTCGAGCTTCTGCAGCCACTTCCGGTACAGTTCGCAGAACTGGCTGTAGCCGTATCCGTCCGCATGGCGCTCCCGGTATTCCGTCCAGAGCAGTTTCAGCGTGACACTCTTCCGGCGCAGTTCGTTGCGCACTTCCTTCCAATCCGGCAGCACCTTCTCTGCGGGCTGGCTGGCTTGTTTCTCCGGGAAGAGCAACCGGTACAGTTCTTCTTCGCTCAGACTTTCGGGCAGCGGCCAGCTCAATCCGGCAGCTTCGGCTCGCTTGACATACTCGCTTACCGTGCTGCGCGAGATGCGGCAGCTGCGAGCAATCGTCCGCTGTGAAAGTTGGCACTCCCATTTCAGACGTAGTATTTCGCGGATCTTGCGCATGGATAACCTTTCCTGTGACATCGATGCCTCCTGCAATGTTTGCAGGCCAGCTTGCCACAGTTTGAGAAGATTAGCCAGCGCCCTTCGCTCCCCCTGGGGTTATTTCCGATTCCGATCCATGCCGTCCACCGATTCCGATGAGGCTCAAAAAGTGGCCGGCATGCTCCGGATTCGCTGGTCGCCATCCACCGGTTTGGGTGGTCGCCATACGCCGGATTCAGTGGCCGCTTTCCGCCGGATTACGCAACTCACTGCGCCGATAATTCCGGAGTCCTGGTATTTATATTATGTAAACCCACCCAGAAAAATCACCCACTTGAGCTTTTCCCAGAATATTTTTAACCTCGAAAAATGGTTCTCCCGCACATTTCGTGAAAACGGCTGTATTTGAATTGCAGTACAATGGCAAGTTATTTCTAGTAAGAGATACTTGCCATGCTCGCAGACATTCTTTTGCCCGATGCAGACCAACTGCATCTGGAAAAA
>DATCIL010000014.1:0-1564 GCA_036507795.1 Anaerolineales bacterium
TTAGAACTCGGAAGCGGCGCCGAGGGGAATGGCCTTCAATTTGGAATCCCTCTGCCAAATTTCCAGCTACATTCTTCACTGTATTCCCTTCCCAAAGATCGACGCCCAGGGATTGGGCATGTCGAGCCAGGCCGGCATCCAACCACTTACGGCTCAAGCCCCACGCCTCACCGGGCAAACCCGTCTGCCAGCTCTCGCCATCCGGAGCTGTAATTCTTGCGGTATTGATTCTCGCCGGATTCATCGCCAAAAATGCATCGATCAGCCCTAATTCACGCAGCAAGCCCTTGCATTCTGGCGAGAGGAACTCCCCGCAGAGCTTTTCGTGGGGAAAGGTCTGGGCTTCGAAGAGGGCCACACGTACACCTTTTTCGGCCAGTTTGATCGCCGCGCTGCTGCCCGCCGGTCCTGCCCCAATGATGGCTACGTCATAACGCTTTTCAGTCATAAGAGGTTGAATAGATAGGCGGTAATAATGACCGAAAACCCAAAAGAGGTGGCGCTATTGATCATCATAACCCGCCGAAAATTGTTCAGCACATCAGCCCGGCGATAATTCTTTCCCCAGTAGGCGGTATAGACCAGTAGACCTGAGTAGAAAATCGCTACAAGGATGGTCTCCACAACCCCCATGAGCTGCAAAATTAGATAAATCAAAAGGAACGCAGCCAAAAATTGAACCGTAATCCCAAAAATGAAGGTTTTCCCTGGTCCCGCCCAGGCAGCAAAAGTCAGGTCGCCTCGGGACCCGTCCTCTTCAATTTGATAGATCTGAGTGATGGGATAGAAACCCACCGTTACCAGGGTAACGGCTAATATGCCCATCCAGTCCAGGAATTCAAAACCAGCCAGATCAGGCTGTCCACATACCCAACCGCCCAGAGAAGCGAGGACTCCCTGACCTACTCCCACGGTTACCAGCCCAACAATCGGACGTTTCTTGAGACGAATTTTCGGATGGGAGTAGGCCACGCCCAGCAAGAAAATGATCGCGTAAATGACGAAAAAGAACAGATTGACCTGGGCGGCTAAGATGGCTCCCAAAATCTGGATAACGATAGAAAAGGGCAGCAAAGCCCGCGTGACCGGTGGGGGTTTGGAGAGTCCTCCAACCGGACCCCGATCGCGATCATAGTAAGAGTTGAAAGCGGTCATCCCGCTGTACAGAAAAATGTGGAAAGCGATGAAGCCAATCCAGAAATCGCCTTGAGGGGTTGCACCCGTGAGAAAATAACCCCACAAAAATATGGGCGCCAACAACAGTTGAAAGTGAAGGCGCATATGGATAATGAGATTTAATAGCACCGCCTTAATTTCGAGGTTTTCGGCCTCTGCCGACGATACCGAAGCCACCTAAAGTTACCTCCAGATCAATATCGCTAAAACCGGTTTGTTCTAGCGTCCCGCGCATATTTTCTTTCGAAAATCGCCCATGCAGCCAGTTGTAAAACCGCCACAGGGTTAGAGAAATTAGAAGCCGAAGCGATCTTTGCTGCCAGAGCCAGCGCCAGTCCACCGCACCGGCATACGGCTCTAAAAATGCCACGCTCCCCCCAGGTTTGAC
>DATCIL010000015.1:0-1139 GCA_036507795.1 Anaerolineales bacterium
CCGCCCTTCTGTGATGAGAGATATTCTTCCACCTTACCCAGCGGGTCAACCATCAACCGTTGTCTCGCAGCCACGAGCTGGTCCAGCCTCATGGCCTCGGGAAGCGAGAGGTCCCTCCCCATCTGGACGGCGATCTTGGCGCTTGATAAAGCCGCTGGATGACGCGTGGCAATCTCTTGAGCCAGCTTAAGCGTAACCGTTTCCAGTTCCGCTTCTTCAACCGCCATCGAGACCAGACCCAGCCGGTCCGCCTCGGCGCCGGATATATTTTGTCCGCCGAGTTGGATCAAAGCCGCTTTCTTCATTGGCACACCGGCATGAAAGAGAGTGCTGGTCGCCATCTGCCCGAAGCTGCCCCGCAGTATTTCCGGCATTCCGATCTGAGCGTTAACAGCCGCGACGACGAGATCGTGTGAGTTCATGAGGGCCAGACCCCCTCCCAGACAGTAACCGTGCACCTGGGCAATGGTCACTTTGGGAAAGTTCCTGATCGCTTCAAACATGACCGCCGTCGGACTGGACTTATCCCAATCCGCCGGTGGCCCCTCGCTGAAGGAGCGCAAGTAATACAGGTCCAGGCCCGAACAGTAGCTTGGCCCATTGCCTTTTGTGATCACAACATTGATCTGGCGATCGGCACGAGCCTCTTCCAAAGCGCTCATGATATCGCCGACCAACTGTGCGTCCATTGCATTGCGCTTGTTTGGCCGGTTAAAAATGATCCTGGCAACGCCGGTGCCACCGATCTTTTCCAGAATGACCGTCGACAGTTCCTTTTCCATAAAAGTTCCTCCTTTGTGCTGCTATATTTGCCTACGCTCCGGCACTTATCGGAAACAGTTGAGCATGTCGTAATCCATTTGGGGCTTCATCGCATTGCGCTTCTCTGGCCGGTTTAGGATCACCCAGGTGATCCATCTTCCTTTTCCACCAGTACGGCCTTGTAAAGATTTGCCACCACGACCGCGTACCTGCTCACCGAAATTTTTTTCGAACGACAGTGGCCTCATACTTGTTTCAAAAAAAAGCAGTTTTGGGGTAAATGGGCACTTAACTATTCGAAGGGTACCACTAACCTTACTTTAAATTCTAACGTAACCGGAATCGCCGCAGAATCGCCGCAGAACCTTGCGGTGATT
>DATCIL010000016.1:0-7063 GCA_036507795.1 Anaerolineales bacterium
CGCCCATGCCGCCGCGCGCGGCAATCCGGGACGGGACGCCATCCTTATCCAAATTCTGGATGCCCGCCCCGTTCAGGCGCATCTCGCCTCCCGGCCCGATCAGCGCCATGGCGACCTTATCGCCGTAGCGCTCCATCAGAACCGGCGCGAGCGCGTATATGCCCATCCGGGCGAACTCGTCTGCCGGTTCAAAGCGCGCCCCTTCAGCGCTCAAGTGCAGCAGCCACAGACCCGGCTCCATAGGCTGCCCCTCGATGATCATGGCCTTGATCCCCAGATGGGTCAGTTGCAGACCGGTCCGCCCTCCGGCGTTGGATTCCTTGATCCCGCCGGTTAGCGGGCTTTTTCCGCCAATCGAGATGCGGTCGCAGCTTGAGAGCATGTGCCCGACCAGAAGTCCGGGCGCGAAGATCAGCTTGTTGTTCGGTCCCAACGGTTCGCAGGTCGGTAGGACTTCATCTACCATTATCCGCGACAGCAAGGCTCGACCACCAAGCCGCTCCCAGGACTCGGGCACTGGCTCCCGCTTCAAAGTTTGTTCTTGAACGTTAATTCGCCAGATAGCGTAAAACTCCTGTTCGCCGGAGTTACCTTTGTCTTTTACCATTTCCATCTCCTAAATTTCGCTGGTGGTCTGCCCCTATGGTACTGGACGACGGAAACCGTCGCATGGCATAGCTTGATACTGAATGCCTGCTCATAGCGCCGTCGCCGCTGCGCTTAGGGCGCAATCTGGCCGCGGGACGCCGCCGAGGACGGCGGCGAGAGCGTGGTTAAATGACGGCGCGAGCATGGTTAAAGTGCACAACACTCCAAAGACGGTCATTCATTACGCTAACGTTCCAATAATTCTGTCGCCGCTGCAGCGATGTGGCGGGACGTAAGCCCGTACTTCTCCAGCAGGGGTTCGTTGGGGGCCGATTCACCATAGACATCTCGCCAGCCAATACGCTTGAGCGGGGCGGGATAATTTTCGCCCAGCACCTCCGCAACGGCGCCGCCCAGGCCGCCCAGGATGGTATGGTCTTCTGCCGTCACGACCCGTCCGGTGCGGCGCACAGCCTCGACGATGGCTGCCTCGTCCAAAGGCTTGATGGTAGGTACATGCAGAACATGGGCCAGGATGCCCTTCTCCGCCAGCAGGTCCGCCGCGTCGAGGCAGCGGATGCTCATTTCGCCGGTGCCGATCAGCGTGATGTCGCGGCCTTCCCTGAGCGTGACCGTTTCGCCGAGCTCGAAATGGTAGCCTTCATCAAAAATGGTTTTAAACGGATCGCGCGTCAGGCGCAGGTAGGCCGGTCCATCGTGATCGAATGCCAGGGCATGCATCGCCTGGCGAACTTCGACTGCATCCGCGGGAACCACCACGGTCATGTGCGGCATGGCGCGAAAGATGGTGATATCCTCGACGGATTGGTGCGTTTTGCCGGTTTTTCCGGTCTGGATGCCGCTGTAGGCCCCGGTGATGATGACGTGCAAGCCCGGCTGGGCTACCACGATCCTGACCTGATCCAGGTCGCGTTTGGTGGCAAAGGCCGCAAATGTGCTGACAAAAGGGATAAAACCAAGCGTCGCCAGTCCGGCCGCCACGCCCATCATATTCTGCTCGGCGATGCCCATCTCCAGGAAACGATCGGGGCGCTGCTCGGCCACGTAATCGGCTTTGGTCGAATTCGCCAGGTCGCCGTCCAGGACCACGATATTGGGGTTATTATCGATCATCTCCACCAGGGTTTCGCCATAGGCGATGCGCTGTGCTTTTGCTGAAGCCATGATTAACCTCCTATCAATGAGAGCGGCGTTAATTCGATCTGCCCCAATTCTTCCAGCGCCGTGAGCAGCTCGTCATCGGTCGGGACTCTGGCATGCCAGTCGTAATCATCCTCGATAAAGCTCACGCCCTTACCCTTAATGGTATGCGCGATGACGATGCTGGGTGCACCCTTGTGATTTTTCACCCGCTCGACGGCGGCGATAAACTGGGCGATATCGTGTCCATCCGTTTCAATCGTGTTCCATCCAAATGCCTGCCACTTCCCGGCCGGGTTCTCGATAGGAGTGAGCATGTGTTCGCCGGGCTTCTGCTAGCCGAACTGCTGCAAGCCATTGTAATCCAATACTACCGTCAAATTATCCAGCCCGTACCTTGCGGCGACAAAGGCAGCCTCCCAGATTTGCCCTTCCTGCGATTCGCCGTCCCCTATGACCACATAAGTATGGAAGGGCATCCCGCGCATCCTGGCGCCAAAAGCCATACCGATCCCTGGCGAAATCCCCTGCCCCAGCGAGCCGGACGACATATCCAGTCCAGGCAGCCGGGTCATATCCGGGTGACCCTGCAGCCGCGAGTCGATGGCATCGAAGGTGAGCAGCTCTTCAACCGGGAAGTAACCGCGCTCGGCCATAACGGCATACAGGCCGATCGTGGAGTGACCTTTCGAGAGGATAAAGCGATCGCGGGCTTCCCAGGTGGGATTGGCCGGGTCGATGCTCAGGATGAGAAAGTAAAAAGCGACCAGCATATCGGCGCACGACAGCGGTCCGCCGACATGCCCGCCGCCTGCGTGGTGCACGGCGACCAGCACGTGGGCGCGCACGCGCGCGGGGATTTCTGCGAGCTGCGCGGCTTTTTCCAAGGATACGGGCGTCGTTAGAATGGTCATTTATGCTCCTCCTATGCAAATCCCATTTGCTCTGAAGTTGATGCCGCATTATTAAGACTGCGGCAGCGGCTGAATAAGAATTCAGCTTAAGAGCGCTGCTTGGCTTCGCTCGCAGTGACACTTTCTTAGGAGCCTGCGAAGCAATCCAGCTCTTCGCAGCGACATTTTTCGAGTTTGCATGCAGACCATAGCTGACTATATCCGGTGTGAAGTGGCATGTCAATTGACAAAACTAATTTATGGGAATGACAAAATTCACTTCAATTGAGAATCTATTATAGATATAATGGCCTTGCCGCACTAAATCTTTGGCTCAACGACCCTGGCGCCACGCCTACGGAAAAAATTCCAGATGATTTCAGGAAACATGGGATAATGACTACAAAGGAGGTGGGAACATGGCTTTGAATAAAAACCTTAAGGTTGGCGTCGTCGGCGCTGGCTTTATCGGGCCTGCCCATGTCGAGGCGCTGCGCCGGCTCGGCATCGCAGTCACCGGCATATTGAGGAGCACGCCGGAACGCACCGCTGAGAGCGCCGAGCAGCTGCGCCTGGAAAAAGCCTATGAATCTTACGAAGCCTTGATCTCAGACCCGGAAGTCGACGTCGTTCATATCACATCGCCCAACTACGCGCACTACCAGCAGGCCAAGGAGGCGCTCCTGGCCGGAAAGCACGTGGTGTGCGAGAAACCCCTGGCGATGACCACTACTGAATCTGCAGAGCTGCTGTCCCTGGCAAAAGAGTCCAACCGGGTGCACGCCGTAAACTTCAACATTCGCTTTTATCCATTGGCGCTGCATGCCCGCTCACTGGTGCAATCCGGCGATCTCGGGCAGATCTACATTGTTCAAGGTTCATACCTTCAGGACTGGCTTCTCCTGCCCACCGATTGGAATTGGCGCCTTGAACCCGAATTGGGCGGTGATATGCGGGCCGTGGCGGATATCGGCTCTCACTGGCTGGACCTGGTCTCCTTTATCACCGGTTTGAACGTTGTTGAAGTCTTTGCCGATTTCAGCACCTTTATTCCGGTGCGTAAAAAACCGGTCCAGGCGCAGGAGACCTTCGGCGGGAAACTCGCAGTGGCCAGCGAGTCGGTGGAGCAGGCCATCCAAACGGAGGACTACGCTACTATCCTGTTGCGCTTCGAAGGCGGCGCGCGCGGCGTCCTGACCGTCTCTCAAGTCAGCGCCGGTCGCAAGAATCGCCTGTATTATGAGATCGACTGCGCCAACTCTGCCCTGGCCTGGGACTCGGAACGACCCAATGAATTGTGGGCAGGCCACCGCGAGCGGGCTAATGAAATTCTGCTAAAAGATCCCTCCCTGCTCACGGCCGAAGCCAGGCGGTATGCTGACTACCCCGGAGGACATAACGAGGGCTTTCCTGACACCTTCAAACAACTCTACAAATCCGTTTACAGCTATATTGAAGCCGGTGATTACGAAGCCGAAGCGGATTTTGCCACCTTTGAGGATGGTCACAAGGAGCTGGTGATTGGGGAAGCGATCCTAAGGAGCTCGAGAGAGGGCCGCTGGGTAAACGTTTAAAGAACGGATTGTAGCGCACGGATAAGCGCCGCCATAGGATTGGAAAGGAGATGGAAAGATGAAACTCGGATTGATGACTGCGATACTACCTGATCTCTCCCTGGAGGAGATCGCCGTCTGGGCATCGCAAAATGGTTTCGATATGCTGGAAGTGTGCGCCTGGCCGCCGGGAAAGGCTGAGCGCCGCTACGCCGGCGTGACTCACATCGACGTCACTGATCTTAACCCGCAGAAGGCTGCTGAGATTCTGGGGCTCATGGAGAAACATGACCTGGAGATTTCCTCATTGGCTTACTATCCCAATCCCCTTCATCCGGATCCCGATCACCGCAGTACCGTCATCGACCATCTCAAGAAGGTCATCCAGGCCGCCGAGATGCTGGAGGTTCCCGTGGTCGGGACTTTCGCCGGCCGGGATAAGGATAAGAATCTGGAAGAAAACTTTGCCCGCTTCAAAGAAATATGGCCCCCGATCGTCAAGTTTGCTGCCGACCACGGCGTAAAGATCGCCATTGAAAATTGTCCCATGATCTTCTCTTACGACGAATGGCCGGGCGGCAACAATCTGGCGATTTCCCCAGCGGTGTGGCGCAGGATGTTTGAAATCATCCCGGACGAAAATTTTGGGCTGAATTTTGATCCCTCTCACCTGATCTGGCAATTCATCGATTACGCTCGAGCGATTTATGAATTTCAAGATCGCATCTTCCACGTACACGCCAAAGACTTACTCGTCGACTATGAAGAGCTGTACCAACAGGGTGTAATGTCTTTGGGAATGGGCTGGCAGATCCCCCGCCTGCCCGGTCTGGGAGATGTCGAATGGGACAAGGTCCTCAGCGCCCTCTACGGGATTGGCTACGATTACGTGGTCAGCATCGAACACGAAGACCGTGCTTTTGAAGGGTCGGAAGAACTGGTCAAACGCGGCTTCCTTTTGGCTCGGGACGTTCTGCGACCTTATATTGTCTAACCAGACCTTGCTGTAAAAACGCTACCAACTCATCCGCGCCAGCAAGCCGCAGCGGGTCTTGGACGAGGTTGAACGATTATTATGATTATCGAAGGCGATTTTACTATTAACGCTCCCGTGGAACAGGCATGGAATTTTCTCGTTGACGTCGAGCGCATGAGCGTATGCATGCCGGGCGTGGAAAAGGTTGAGAGAACCGGCGCGGATACTTACACCGGCATGGTCACCGTCAAAGTTGGCCCCATCGCCACCTCTTTCCAAGGGGAGGTTAAGATTATCGAACAAAAACCGCCTGAGTTCCTCAAAGCCGGTCTGCAGGGTCGGGACCGCAAGACCGCCAGCATGGTCACCGGAGAGTTTTCCTCGGAGATCTCCTCGCTCGAAGAGAATCTGACGCGGGTTGGTTATACCTTTGATATAAAAATCCGGGGCAGGTTGGGTCAGTTTGGCCAGGCAGTCATCCAGGATACCTCCCGGCAGCTGACCAATGAGTTTGTGAAATGCGTGCGCGCCCGAATTGAAAATCCGGATAATCGAGGGGTAGCCTCGCCACCGGACAGCAGCGTTGGCGCCATCGCATTTCGAGCCTTCTTCTCGAACTTGTGGGCAGGCTTACGTAAGGCGTTCGGTTTTAGAGAATAGACCACCAAAAGCCAAGTGTTGAGCATAACTCCGCTAGTTTTGATCGCCTTCGCCTCAGCCGCATTCCTGACCGGCCTTTCTAAGGGCGGCCTCGGCGGCATGATGGGCGCCCTGATCACCGCCATGCTGGCGCTGGTCCTGCCCATCCAGAACGTTATCGGTTTGGTTCTGCCGGTCTTAATGTTGGGAGATCTATTCGCCGTAACTGCTCATTGGCGGCGCTGGGACCGGCGCTTGATCCTGGCGCTGCTCCCCGGAGCCCTGTTGGGCGTAACCCTGGGCACCTTCGTCCTCACCAGCATCTCCGCGCTTGCGCTGCGCCGCGGCCTGGCTCTCATTATCCTGGTCTTCATTATCTACCGGCTGATAGAAAGCCGCATCCTTGGTTGGCTACATTACTCCAGCCGCAGCTGGCATGGCATCGTTGCCGGGGGGCTATCCGGGTTGGCCTCCACCCTGGCCCACGCCGGTGGACCGCCGGTTTCGATTTATCTGCTGATGGAGGACATCAATCCTGCGGCGTTTGCCGCCACCGCCGCCGTATTCTTCGCCGTGATTAACTGGATCAAAGTCCCATACTATCTTTATGCCGGTCTGTTTGATTTCGCCTTCCTGTGGCGCGTGATCTGGCTGGCTCCCCTGGTCCCTCTGGGCGTGTGGGCTGGCCGCAAAGTGGTCGAGCGCGTTGGCAAACCGGTCTTCGAGGCGATCATCATGGCGCTGCTGGTCGCTTCTGCCGGGCTGCTTTTAATGCCTTAGATTTGCAAGAGGTTAAGTTCAGGTCAACAGGCTGCGAATACAATACGTCGGCCTATCGCGCGCCTCGTAGTAAGTGCGCATGATCATCTCCCCCAACAGGCCCATCATCAAGAACTGCATACCCACCAGGATCAACAGGAAGGACAGCAGGAACAGCGGGCGGTCGCCGATCTGGTAAGCGTGGAATCCGGCCCAGCCTCCGCTCAAACCATGATAAATCTTGGTCAGCGCCATGGCGCCTCCCACCAGGCTGCCCACACCACCGGTGATTAAGGCGATTGAGCCGAAGAATTGGATTGGGCTGGTGAAGAAGCTAAACAAAAAGAGAATGGTGATCAGGTCCAAAATCACCCGCGGCGTGCGCGTTACGGAGCCGTACTTCGAGCGGCCGTGCTTGCGGACCCGGTCCTTGATGGGCACTTCAGCGACCCGCTCACCCACGCTGCTGGCCAGCTCCGGCAGGAAGCGGTGCA
>DATCIL010000017.1:0-2955 GCA_036507795.1 Anaerolineales bacterium
TGGATGAGATCGAATCAATCATCGACGCAGGTTTTCAAAAAATTCAAGAATTTGCCGGGGAAAAACCCGAGAAATGACCTCGCAATCGCGTATTCTGGGCAGAGTTGTCAAACCTGGAGAGGCGGCCCGGAGCCTCGCCAATGAATATTCCATTTTGGGGCTGCTCCTCCTTACGGCGTTGGTCCACGGCTTGCTTTATGTTTTCATTATGCCTCCCTGGCAGCATTACGATGAACCCAACAATTTCGAATACGCCTGGTTGATCGCCAACCATCCAGGCTTGCCGGAGCCTGATGACTTCGACCAGACCATGCGACGGGAAGTGGCCATCTCCATGTGGGAACACGGTTTCTTCCAGGGTATGGACATTACAGTCGATCCGAATTCTCCAAATCCGCCCATCTGGATTGGCTATTCGCAGATTGAGGACCAGCCTCTTTACTACATGCTCGTGGCAGTTCCATTACGCTTGATGGGAAGCTGGGATGTTACCGCCCAAATGTACGCCGGCCGGTTGGTGTCTCTCGCGTTTTACCTGGTTACAATTTTTGCTGTCTGGGGATTTGCCAGAGAAATCGCTTCTCCCGGCAGTGCTGTGCGCTGGATTCTACCGGTGACGGTTATTTTTATACCGGCATTCACCGATTTGATGACCGCCGTTAATAACGATGCCGCCGCCGTGGCATTTTTCTCCTTGTTTCTTTGGGGCAGCGTCCGTACGGTGAAAAGGGGAATTTCTATAGTAAATTTATTTTGGGTGGTTGGAACTGCCATTCTATGTTATTACACCAAGTCCACGGTTTACATTGCATTGTTGCTGGTGCCCGTTGCGCTGCTTTTTGGAATTCTCCGCGGAAGACGGCGCTGGCTGGCCTGGACGCTGGTTGGTATCGGCAGTTTAGTCGCCTTAGCCAGCGTGGCTTCCTGGGGCGGCGCCGCCTACTGGTACCGTTCTACAGACCAGGCAAGTTCCATCCGGGCTGCCGGTCCGAAATCCGCTTTGGGTGATCATGTGCTGGAGATCCAGACCAAGGCCGAGATGAGCCCCCGCTGGTACCGGCCGGTCGTTCAACCCTTAACGCCAGGATCAGTGCAGCAGGTGGCTGGCCGCCAGGCTACGCTCGGCGCCTGGATTTGGGCGAGCAAGCCGGTTCAAACGACGGCGCCGATCCTCAACGACGGCAAAATCTCTTTCAGCCAGTCCGTGATGCTGACGGAAGAACCGGCCTTTTATGCTTTTACTGCATCGCTTCCAGAAGATACCTGGCGCTTGTGGCTTACCGTAGGGCCGGCGCTGGATCCTTTGGGCGAAAATGTATCGATTTATTATGATGGCATCGTTCTGGCTGAAGGTTTGCGCCCGGTTGATGAACCGCCGCAATTCTCGGATGTTGAGGGCAATTTTGGCGTGTGGGGAGGGCAACCCTTCACCAATTTGCTGCGCAACGGTTCAGCCGAGATTGCCGGCCCGCGTTTTCACCCCTGGATAGAGAAAGCCATCGTAAAAGCTTTCCCAAGTTACAGTACCCTCTCGTTTACGGTTTACTATCTGTTCGATTGGCAAGGCGCCGGCTGGCACTACTGGGCGGTCGGCGCACGCCTCTTCCGCACGTTTTGGGGCTATTTTGGCTGGGGAAACGCACCGCTTCTGGGTCACAAACCTTATCGTGTCCTGTTAGCCTTCACACTTTTGGCATTTATAGGAGCAGGCATTTACCTTTACCGCCACAGGAAGTCGCTTCTTTGGGCGATCATTTTCATTTTGAGTTTGACTTTGCTGGGCATTTGGATGGGAGCCTTTGTCCGCGGGGTCAGTCTTTTTGCCACCAATCGCCTTTGGCTGCCGGTAGCTCGCTATGCCTATCCCGCCATTATACCCACCGTTCTCATTTTCTCAATCGGTTGGATGGAAATCCTCCGTCTGTTTGAGCGCCACCTTCGTTTTCCAAGATGGGCTCAATATGCGCTCTATACCGGGCTCCTGGTTACCCTCAACATCTGGTCCTTAGTCAGTATCGTAAAGTTCTATCTCTGATCGTGTAACTGGATTTCCTACCAGGTCTAATCAGACCTGGCCACTGGAATGGTACTTTTGGTTCATTGATTTGCCGGCGCAATCGTTTATATACTTACGGGACTTTCGCCAATTCTTATCTTGAAGTTTGACACCACAGAAATCATCTGATTACCTGGTTGCCTAATTCCCTGACCACCCAATTGCCTAAGCGATCGTCTTCGATCGCCATTGCCTGATCACCTGATTGCCTAATTGCCTGGTTGCCTAAGGCTTCATTCATCCATTCAACAATTTTCTAAGGAGACAATCATGCACAAGAAAAAATTCCATTTTGGGTGGGTTTTAGTTTTCGTGTTGGTCCTGTTGGCGAGCCAGTTATTTGCGTCTGGTTCCGGTGCTGGACGTCTGAACGATTTCAGCGCTCGCGCCAGTGAGATGACCGGTTTGAGCGCTTATCTGCCTCTGGTAATCCGCGAGTTCCCCGGGACGCCTACGTCTTTTGGCATTGACCTCGGGGCGATCAACGCTGGCAACGGTTCAAACCAGATGGTTCAGGCCGGCTCAGATTGGGTGCGCCGCGATGGGGTAGATTGGGCGGCTGTTGAACCGAACAAAGGCGATCGTAACTGGAGCGCAATTGCCGGTTTGGAAGCAGATTTAGTCAACGCCTACAAGAGCGGTTTAACGCCCATCGTTGTGGTGTCCGGTACTCCTGCATGGGCTCAGAAATACTCTGGCTATGGCTGCGGGCCGATAAAATCGGAGGAGTTCGCTTCATTTGCCGGCTTCATGCACGATCTGGTTAAGCGCTACAGCGGTCCGCCGTTCAACGTCAAGTACTGGGAAATCTGGAACGAACCCGATGTATCCTATTTCCTGATTGGTCAGGCCGGTTTGCCAGATAGCCGTTATGGCTGCTGGGGAGAGCTGGATGATCC
>DATCIL010000018.1:0-5053 GCA_036507795.1 Anaerolineales bacterium
CGGTACGGACAGAATGGAAATCGCGAACCGCGAGAACGGCCGCATTGCCCCCGGCAGCATCTTTCAATGCTACCATGGCGATAAGCCGGTGCCGCAGACCATCTTGGAGTGGCAACCCTTCGAGAGCATGATCGTAAAAGAACTTTTTCCCATGTCCCTTGCTGTCAGCTGGCTCGCCGAGTACCGCCTGGACTCAACTGAAGGGGGAACACGGCTGACTCGGACGATCAGCAAACCGGCGGGACCCATCGTTGGGCGTACGTTATTACGTTTGCTGTCGCCAGTATTCATGCGAATCAGCAAGCATCTTTTCGCAGCCTTCGCTCGGCGGATCGAGGCTGATTTTCGAGCGCGGAGAGGGCCGTTAAAAAGTGAGGTTGAGGTTACAGGGGAGCAGATTCGCGAGGCGGCCAGGCTCGGCCTCCAGGCCTCTTCAGGTGATCAATAGGCTTGGGAATTCATATCTGCCTCCCCCTACCTCTCTCATGCTTCCCCCGCGGCCGATTGTGCTTCCCGCCAGTCCTTGGATTTGGACTGGTCTTTTCTTGCCTGGATTTAACCTTTCCCGGCTTCCCCTTCAATTCTTCCACCTCATCCGCGGTGAGATAGCGCCACTCCCGCGGCTTGAGGCCGCCTAAATGCAGCGTTCCTATCCTTACCCGGATGATCTTCACCACCGGCAGGCCAATGGTCTTGCCCACTTCCCGGATCTGCCGTTTTCTTCCCTCACGCATGATCAATCGTAGCCAGGCGCCTTTTCCGGACGCAGATTCAAAGTGAACTTCAGCAGGGGCGGTGCGGTAACCGTCTTCCAGCACCACTCCCCGTCGCCACACTTGGAGCTGATCGTGGTCCGGACGGCGAGCAACTAAAACGCGATATTCTTTTTCATGCCCGTAGCGGGGATGGGTGAGCTTGTTTGCCAGCTCGCCATCGTTGGTCATCAGGATCAGCCCCTCGCTGTCCACGTCCAGTCGCCCAACCGGGTAGATTTGACCGGGAACCGGAACCAGATCGCGTACGGTGGGCCGGCGGTCAGGGGATTTGGCCGCCGAGATCACGCCCCGCGGTTTATACAGGGCGATGTAGATCAGCGGCTGGGTGGATTGGATCGGTCGCCCATCGACCTCGATCAGGTCCCGCTCGGGGTCGGCCTTCATTCCCAGAACGGCGAACTCACCGTTCACCGTGACGCGTCCGGCCGTGATCAATTCCTCACAAGCGCGCCGGGAACCTAAACCAGCCCGGGCGAGGATTTTCTGTAAGCGTTCTTCAGGCATTTGTCAAATAGTCAGTTGGTCAAATAGTCGATTAGTCGATAAGGCAAAAAGGTATGAAGACAATGGCGTAGGCAAGCAGATGATCAGCTGGTCGTTTGGGCGGGCGGGCCGCCGTTGGGTTGGCGCAGGTCAGAGGGTACGTCCGGCATCTTGGAATCCGCTTCCGCGTCAAGTGCAAGCGGAGGGAGTTCCTCCAGGCTGTTGAGCCCGAAGTGCTGCAGGAATTCGGGCGTGGTGCTGTAGAGGATCGGTCTGCCGGGGGCTTCGGCACGGCCGACTTCCTCGATCAAACCCTTATTGAGCAGGCTTTTTAGCACAGCATCACTGTTTACGCCGCGGATGGCATCTACCCGCGGGCGGGTTGCCGGCTGCTGGTAGGCGATGATGGAGAGGGCTTCCAGGGCGGCCCGGCTCAACCGGCTGGTAGCCTCCAGGCCCAGGAATCGCTCAACCAGGGGAGCGATCTCGGGCGCGGTGGTCAGTTGGATGAGCCCACGTTGCTTTTGCAAACGTAGCCCCCGCTGCTTGTACCTGGCAGCTAAATCGGCTAAACCCTCCTCGACTTCCTGGGTTGAGATCTCGAGGGCAGCCGCCAGCTGGGCCGGGGAGACGGCACCGGGGGCTACAAATAGAAGCGTCTCTATGAGCGCGCTGATTTCAAGTTGGTCTTCCGGAATTGGCTTGTCTGGCATGCTATAATCTGGGCTTGAAAATTCGACCTTTCCTTACATTTTTGTGATGTAGAAGAACGGTTAATTCTAACTCTAATAAAAAGAGGTAATATTGTCTGGCATGAATAAAAACCATAAATTTTTGCTGGTGATGGCTGTCTTGCTCCTGGCCACCCTGGCCTGTAATCTTGGCGTTGGCCGGTCAGAACCTACCGCTACGCCCCTACCAGCTGCGCCCCAGCCGGTGGAAACCTTGCCTGAGACTGCGCCGGCCGGGCAGATCAAAGTTGAGATCAGCGAAGAGCAGCTTACATCGCTCGTGGCTTCCCAAGTGCAGGGGCAGGATGATGTGCCGGTGCAAGATCCACAGGTGCAGCTGCGCGACGGGCAGGTCAGGTTTCTGGCTACTGTCGAACAGCAGAACATTTCCTTACCGGCTGAGGTGGTCATGACCGTCCAACCGGATGCGGCTGGGAGTGTAAACTTAGATGTGCTTTCGGCAAAAATTGGCCCTCTCCCCGTGCCCGGAGATGTCACCGATGATCTTGAAACTTCCTTGAACCAGGCGCTTGCCGATGAGATCGAATCGCGTGCGCCAAACACTCATATTGAGAGCATTGTTATCGCCAATGGATTGATGACCATTATCGGCCGCGCCCGATGACTTTTTGCAGAACTTCAGCATGAAATTATACCATCCCAGCCCTTTTGACCGGTTGAGCGCGCCTCCTGTTCGAAGCCTTTTCAGAATTCTCGAGAGGCTCGCTCTTTGGTTGGCCGGGCTAGGGGTCGTATCTGCTTTGATCGCCGGATGCGTGGCGCCGGAAGTACCTCAGGGAAAGATTGCTGTCAATGTCACTGCAGACGGTGAGACAATTGAAGTTGAAGTGCCCGCCGGCAGCACCGCCGAGGATGCGCTGGCCGCCGCTGGGGTCGTTGCCGGTTCCCTGGACCGGTCTGTGCCGCCGGTCTATACCGTGCTCGCTGATGGATCCAACGTCCGTTTAATCCGTGTCGTGGAAGAGTTCAGCATCGAGCCGGTTGTGATCCCGTACGAGAACCAGGTGGTGCGCAACGAGTCCCTCCCAGCTGGGGAGGAATACTGGCTGCAGCTGGGGAAGAATGGCGCCCAGGAGATCACGACCCGGCTTGTGCTCGAGGATGGGGATGAAGTATCCAGAAGCGTTGTCAAATCCGTGGTGGTCGAGCCGGCGGTCCCACAAATTAAAATGGTCGGAGTCCAGAGGCCCTTCGCGCCGATTCCGATACCCGGAAGGATCGCCTATTTGTTAGATGGCAATGCCTGGGTGATGGAGGAGACTACCGCCAACCGGCGCCAGGTTGTCAAAACGGGCGACCTGGATGGGCGTGTATTCTCGCTCTCTCCGGATGGCTCCTGGCTGCTTTTCACGCGCCGAGAAGAAGAGGAGGAAGTCATCAACTCCCTTTGGGCTGCGAAGGTGAGCGATGACGAAGGTTTAGAGGTCGAGTTAAATGTGGAGAACGTGGTACACTTTGCGGACTGGCGGCCGGGCTCAATCCTTACCATCGGTTTTTCGACAGTGGAGCACCGGCTGGCTGCCCCCGGATGGCAGGCCAATAATGAATTCGGTCTGCTTACTTTCAGTTCGTCCGGATTTGTAAGACGTCTGCCCGATATTTTGGAGGCGAATTCCGGCGGCCTGTATGGCTGGTGGGGCATGACCTTCGACTGGGCTGCGGATGGCCTGGGACTGGCGTATGCCCGGCCGGACGGCGTTGGGGTGGTGGACCTGCAAACGGGGGAATTAATCCCGCTGCTTGAAATCACCCCCTTGCAGACGTTTGGCGATTGGGCCTGGGTTCCGGGAACGGCTTGGGGGCCGGACGGCAAGATTTTATTCACCGAAAATCACCTGTCCCCCGCGGAATCCCAGGAGTTTAGCCTGGTCGCTGCTCCCCTTGATGCTGGCGAATCGCTCGAGATGGTCCCACTGGCTGGTATGTTCGCTTACCCGGCTGCTTCACCGCTTCAAGAGCTGCCCTCCGGAGAGGGGTCCTACCAGGTGGCTTACCTGCAGGCCCTCTTCCCTGCCCAGAGCGAAACCAGCCGGTACCAGCTCATGGTGATGGACCGCGATGGCTCCAACCGCCAGCTGCTTTTCCCTAAAGAAGGCGCCGGGCTTGAGCCTCAACAGGTGGTCTGGTCGCCGGAGCCGATGGACGGCCAAACCGGTTATGCTTTGGCCGTTTTGCACCAGGATAACCTCTGGCTGGTCGATGCGAGCGGCGGCGCCGCCTGGCAGATCACGGGTGATGCGCTGACCAGCCGGGTGGATTGGAAATGATCGTTTCATTTAGAGGATATTAACGATGCGCATTCTTGTGACTGGAGCGGCCGGATTCCTGGGCTCCCATTTGTGTGACCGCCTGCTGGCGGAAGGGCACGAAGTCGTTGGCATGGATAATTTCATCACCGGTGACCCGCGCAACCTGGCCCACCTGAGCGGTTATCCCTCCTTTTTATTTATCCGGCACGACGTTTCGAATTTTATTTTCGTGCCCGGCAAGCTCAACGCTGTCATACATTTTGCCTCTCCGGCCAGTCCAAATCCGATTTCTCCTTACGGCTATTTGAACCTGCCTATCCAAACTATGAAGGCCGGCGCGCTGGGCACCCATAATACCTTGGGCATTTCACGGGACCGGGGAGCGCGCTTCCTGTTGGCTTCCACCAGCGAAATCTACGGCGACCCGGAAGTGCACCCTCAAAAGGAATCCTATTGGGGACATGTCGATCCAATTGGACCTCGTTCGGTCTACGACGAAGCCAAGCGATTCGCCGAAGCCCTGACGATGGCATACCATCGTTTCCACGGCGTCGATACGCGCATCATTCGCATTTTTAATACTTACGGACCCCGCATGCACATTGATGATGGGCGTGCGGTGCCCAATTTCCTGCAGCAATCCCTCAAGGGGCAGCCGCTCACCGTTTACGGCGACGGCTCGCAGACGCGCAGTTTTTGCTACGTAGACGACTTGATCGAGGGTATTTACCGCCTGCTGCTCTCCGACTATCACGAACCGGTCAACATCGGTAACCCCGATGAGATCACTATC
>DATCIL010000019.1:0-6754 GCA_036507795.1 Anaerolineales bacterium
CAACGACAATCATGGGGATCAACCAATTATCCCCGCCAGAAAAACGGGAGATCTACGCGCGACTAATTCCCCGCGCGCTGCTCGATCATTTTCATCTCAGCCCGTATCATATTGATATCGAGGGCAATGATTTGTTGGAACTTGAGGCCCCGTCGGATAGCCCCAGCGCGGAGATGTCCCTGTACCATAGAATCGGATTTCCCGACCCAGTCCTATACGGTCACATGACCGACACTGTGAACGGGCAGATCCATATCCTGCTCTATATCCTAAACGATCCAAATTCTCCACGGTTCGACGTCGACAGAATGCCAGACGGCAGAGCCACCAAGTTTGGAACGCAGCTGCGCAACATCCAGGCCGAGGAAACCGCGCTAAAAGCCGGGCTGGCTCCGGGACAGACCCGGAGTGGACTGAGGATGCTCTCCGACGCAATCGAATCATTTGAACATTTCGTTAAAAGCATCGACCATGACCTCTATTTCGTTGAGCCGCTTTACTACCACAATGCGGTGATCTTTGAACGGTACGGCTTCGCTTACCAGAAAGGTCGCCGCTTGATGGAGCGCATTCACACCGGATTTGCTCCCGGCGGCGACCTGCTTCCGCTCCTGGATGGATCGACACCTTTTCGCCAACCCGGAGCGAGCGAAAGTATCCGCCTGCGCTCCTGGGCCATCCATGATGGGATATTGGGCGAACAATTCGACAATGTCACCATGTACAAACGCGTCGACCAGTCCGCCGGGGTGGTAACCTGTCCGGACTGTAGCTGGTAACGAAAAAGTCCTGTGAAATGATCCAGATCAACGGGAATCAGCTAACCATCGAACAAGTTGCTACTATCGCTCGCCTTGGTGAGGAGGTTGAATTGTCGCCAGGCGCACGCCAGCGCATGAGAGAGTCCTGGAGATGGGTTGAAGACCTGGTGGCCAACGACAAGGCAGTTTATGGGATAAACACGGGCTTCGGCGTCTTCGCCGACCAGCGCATCTCAAAAAAAGATTCTAGAGCCTTAAGCCGCAACCTGATTCTTAGCCATGCGGTGGCAACCGGACCCGAGCTGTCCATAGAGGTCGTGCGCGCCGCCATGCTGATCCGGGCCAATACTTTGGCCAGCGGATATTCGGGAGTCAGACCGGAGATTGTTGAAACCCTGCTCGAAATGCTTAATCGAGGCGTAACACCGCTGGTCCCGTCACAGGGATCATTAGGTTCCTCGGGAGACCTGGCACCCCTGTCGCATTTGGCCATGGTTTTTTCAACCGACCCGAAGGATTTGGATGCCGAATCAGGACTGGCGCATTACGGTTGGCCAAACGGTTCAAAAATGAGCGGCAAAGCCGCCATGGAAATGGCCGGCCTACCAAGGCTGATCCTCGGTCCGAAAGAGGGGTTAGCCCTGACGAATGGCGCCACTTTTTCCGCGGCCATTGCCGCATTAGCCGTCTTCGATGCCGAAAACCTGATGAGAGTCGCCGAAGTATCGCTGGCTATGAGCCTGGAGGCATTGTTGGGGGTATCTGCGGCTTTCGATGAACGTCTACACGCACTTCGCCGGCAACCTGGTCAAATGGAAGTCGCCGCCAGGGTTCGCCAGCTAACCCAAGGGAGCACATTCCTCGACTCCGCAGGAAGAATCCAGGATGCCTATTCGCTGCGCTGCGCACCCCAGGTGCAGGGTGCTGCTCGGGATGCCGTTAAGTTCGTTTGGGACGTAGTAAGCCGGGAGATCAACGCAGTTACCGACAATCCGCTCTTGTTCGGTCCGGAAGAGGCCATTTCCGGCGGGAACTTCCATGGAGAGCCGGTCGGGCTGGCAATAGATTTCCTCGGTATGGCTATCGCTGAAGTAGCGGCGATATCAGAGAGGCGAGTTTTCCGGCTCACCGACGGGCAGCTCAACGCTGGCTTGCCGCCGATGCTGGTCGATTCATTTGAGGCGGCGGGATTGAATTCCGGAATGATGATGCCACAATACACCGCAGCTTCTCTGGTATTGGAAAACCAGACCCTGGCGAATCCCGATTCCGTGCATTCGCTGTCTACTTCCGCCGAGCAAGAAGACCATAATGCCAACTCAATGACGGCGGCGCGACACACCCGGCAGTTGATTGAGAACGCGGCTCACGTGCTGGCGATCGAGGCTTATTGCGCGGCGCGGGCTTTGGATCTGCGTATGCGCCAACTGCCAGAAGCAAAACTTGGCAAAGGGACATTTCAGGCATATCAAACGATACGAGCTGCCGTTCCTTACCGCGCCGGAGACGCGTGGTGGGGACCGGAAATCGAAATTGTACACAATATGATTTCGAGGGGAGAATTTGTCACAGGAATTTTCCAATCTCCCCCCGCCTATTGACGAACATTCTCTATTCTGATAAAATTTATCACAAATGCTGGCCGAGCGAATTATTCTTATTGAGGAAAACTTATGTTAATTGATCAAACCCAGACTGACCAGATCACGATTACTCCCGCTGCGGCAAGCGCCGTACGCGAACTTCTCGAAAAGCGCCAATTAGATGGATATGCGCTGCGGGTATTTGTATCCGGCGGCGGCTGTTCTGGATACCAATACGGCATGGCGCTTGAAGGTAACATCCGCGACACGGATCACGTGTACGAGCAACATGAGGTGAAGGTTGTAATCGACGAAATCTCGATTGATTATCTCAATGGCGCAACGGTCGATTTCGTGGATGAGCTGATGGGCAGCGGTTTCAAGATAGAAAATCCCAACGCAGTTGCCTCCTGTGGTTGTGGCAGCTCCTTCCGCACAAAAGAGGAAGCGGGCAGCGCCCACGGCGGCGGCTGCGGCTGCCATTAGAACTATGATAACCAGAGACCGGTGCAAATACCGGTCTCTTTTTTTAATTCATGGGGGAAAGATATGATATGCCCCTGAAGTTACTAGCGTCCGCGTAAGAGCGAAATCAAGGTACCAAAAAGACCGATTACTCCCAAACCGATGATCACGATTCCCATAGGCACTCCGACATTTGCCGTAGAAGTCTCCACGTCCTCATAGGTCGGAATAACCAGGGGCGGAGGCGGGGTAAAGGTGGGCAGCCTGGTAGGAGGAATTTCATGCACAAATTGAGCTGCCAAAGTCGGATCGATCGTCGGGGTTGTGCGAGGAGTTGGCGTGGGCGGGGGTTCGATCACGGGCAGGCTCCCGACAACATCGACCAGCGGGGAGTAAACCCAGGCGACGCCACCCGCCACGCCCGGATAAGCAATTTGAACCCAATCTCCCCCCACGGTGCGCCCCAGGGCCGGTACCTGTTGTCCAACGATAAGCACGCCAACAGTATCATACTCGGTGCTTGGTCCCGCGCGCACATTCACCTGGTCCTGATCAGCATCCCGCTTGACGATGGCCATCGGTCCCGACGGTGTACCTGTCACAGTCGGAACAGACACCGTTGGAATTTGAGCTGGCCTGTTTGCGCTTACGTTGGTTACAGAGATCAGAAGAACCACGAACACCAGCAGGAAGCCATAGAAGAAGATTTTTATTTTCATCATAACTTTTCGCTATAAAAACTTTTGCCGAAAGTAGTTGCCAGTGGCAGCGCCCCATATTGCTGCCGGGCTACGCTTGCCAGTAGGGCAGGGGCGATTATAATCTAAATTAACTACAATGAGGCAACGGATGCGGATCGGAGCATTTCATGGAACGGCGAATATATCACGGAACCCTCAATCCAGAAGACCTGGCGCGCGCTTTGATCGCCCACTTTAATCGAGCAAACCTGGTTGCCCAAAAAATGGCATCAGGGGAGAAAGTAATGGTGCAGATCACCACGCGAGAACGGCCGGCGTCTGGAGGACAGACGGCGCTAACGGTCACGCTGCACGGCGTGGAGGATAGTCTGGCGGTGCAGGTAAGCAAACAGGCCTGGCTGGGTGTCGCCGCCAGCCTGGGCGTCACGGCCCTGGCGGCGTTGCGCAACCCTTACAGCCTTTTGAGCCGGCTGGACGACCTGGCGCAGGATATCGAAAATCTCAGCTTGCGAGAAGAAATTTGGGAAGTGGTCGACAATGTTGCCCGGCTGCGCGGCGCGACGTTAGAGCTCTCGGATCGCTTGCGGCGAATGGTTTGCGAGTATTGTGAAACTGCCAATCCAGTCGGCGAACCGAGCTGCATCGCTTGCGGCGCGCCATTGGGAGATATCCAGCCTTCCACTTGTCCCAGCTGTGGTTTTGTGGTCAAATCCAATGAAAAGATTTGCCCGAACTGCAGCCAAGCGCTGTGACCATCAACTCGAGATTACATAAAAGCAACCGGTAGATTTTTATGCCACAACCGGTCGTTTTTTTGTTCAGAAATTGAATACAGATTATGGAGCTTGTAACAAGGTCAGTGCAGTCTGTATGACCGGGAGGAGATCCAGCTCCTCTTTTGGGGAATGAGGCGCAAAAGGCATGGAGCTCTGACCATTCAAACGCGCTTGCAAGCGGGCCGAGAGGCGTTCCAAAGTTGGAAGAGCGTCAAGAAAACCCACCCGGCCAATCATGCGCCCAGCGTGCTTACGAATCTCGATGGCAACTTTTCGATCGGAAAGAATATCTCCCAGGTGATTTCCCGCATACGGACAGGCGTTTAACAGGACGGCAATATGTTTCTCCAGGGAAGGATCAGCGACCAACGCCTGCAAGAGCGCGAAGGTATGCCGGGTTCGCATTTGCGCTAAATAGCCGGTGAGAGTTTGCCTGACATTCTCCGGGGCTGGCAGACCATCTCTATGCACGCTGAGAACTTCACCAAGCGTCTTTACAATCTTGGTTCTGAAGGGGATATCCGGATCGCAAAGTCGGGTTGCGAATAAATAACCCACCAGCGGGGAATACCGGGGGGCCTCCAGCTCGACCAGCTGATCTAGAGCATCCCAGCGCACGCCGGCATCCTTTGAGATTAGACCTTCAGCAGCGGTCCAGACCGCAGGAAAAAATTCAAGTCTTGCGGCACTTTCTTCAAGATCAATTAGCAGCGGCTGAGGCGGGGATATCGCGGGTCTGTCTTTTGACATAGCGAAAGTATACCGCAAAACTAATCGTAACCGGATTTTGGATGTACAATATCCGCACTTAGCGTATCGAAGTTGTGGACGTTCAGCCAATAATCGCATAAGATCAAGGGGAGTGATTCGGTTGCCGATGAATACAACAGGAGGAAAAGAATGATCGTGATTACTGGGGCATCCGGTTACGTGGGCAGTCATATCACGAAACGTTTGGTAGAGATGGGCCGCCCGGTTCAAGCCATAGTTCACAACCTTCAGCGGGCGGAGAATAAAGGAACGCTGTCGGGACTGGCCGTCAAATGGGTAGAAGCCGATGTAACCAGACCAGAGACCTTAGCGCCGGTTTTTGAGGACGCCTCCTGCGTCATCCACACCGTTGCCATTGCAATTGAGAAAGGCAAGCTGAGCTACGAGGAGGTCAATTATCAAGGCACGGTAAACGTGGTTGAAGCAGCAAAAAAAGCTGGCGTTCGCCGGCTCATCAATATGTCTCAGCTTGGCGCCGATCCAAATTTGCCGTATCGATTTCTGGCTTCTAAAGGAAAAGCGCAGGAATACGTAGCGCAATCGGGCCTGGATTGGACGGCTATTCGTCCTTCGGTCATCTGGGGACCTGAGGATGAATTTGCCAACATCTTTGCCCGGCTCGTACCGTTGTCGCCGGTCATTTATCCAATCGTTGGGGATCAGGATTCCAGGTTTCAACCGGTTTGGGTGGAAGATGTGACAACTTGCGTGGTTAAATCGATGGATGATTCGCAGACGATAGGCCAAGAATACGAACTTGGCGGTCCAGAAGTTCTGACCCTGGAAGAAATCGAACGCCGAACGCTGAAAGCCGTGGGTGCCAGGCGCCTCATGATCCGGTTTCCCATGCCGGTCCTCAGGCTGATTGTGGCGCTCATGGAAACCGTACTGCCTAACCCACCCGTCACCCGCAGCCTCCTGGAGCTGCTCGCCGTAAGTAACGTCCCCAGCGATAACGCCATTTACCGGTTTGTTTCCGATCCGCGCCCTTTCACGGCAGAAAACGCGGCTCCCTACATGCGGCAATTCACGGTGAAAGAAACCCTGGCGAAGTTCTTTGGCAGGTAGATAAAAAAGGAGCAAGTTATGAAAATCGGTATTGTTGGCAGCGGCATGGTCGGCGCAACGGCTGCCTACGCGATGGTGATGCGGGGCGTAGGCCGGCAGATCGTTCTCGTCGATCTAAATAAGGAGCGCGCTCAGGCAGAAGCGGACGATCTTCTGCATGCGGTTCCTTTCGCGCACCCGCTGCAGATAAGCGCAGGGGAGTATGAAGATCTAGACGGCAGCCGGGTGATAATTATCGCAGCGGGCGTCGGCCAGAAACCTGGGGAGACTCGCTTGCAGCTGCTCAGCCGCAACGCGAAAGTATTCGAACAGGTCATCCCAAGCGTGCTCCAGCACGCGCCCGAAGCCATTTTGATCATCGCGACCAACCCGGTTGACGTGATGACCCACCTGGCTGCCCGGTTTGCTGCTGAGCTGGGAGTACCTTCCAGCCGGGTAATTGGCTCCGGCACCACCCTTGATACAGCCCGATTTCGAGCATTATTGGGCCGCGATCTAAGAATCGACCCCCAGCACATCCACGCCTTTGTATTGGGCGAGCACGGTGATTCCGAGGTGCTGACATGGTCTCTCGTCACGGTAGCCGGTATGTCCTTGGATGAATTCTGCAATAGAAGCGAGACCTCCTT
>DATCIL010000020.1:0-1299 GCA_036507795.1 Anaerolineales bacterium
CCAGTTGCACGCGTGCTGACGGTGGACTTGAATGGTGAAGCTGTCGCCTATCCTTACGACCTGCTTCAAGAAGTCCAGGTCGTCAATGATGCTGTAGGAGGCCAAGCCGTAGCGATTTTCTGGGCAGCGGGCACGGCGTCAGCTCTGGACGCCGGCTCAGTCGCCGCGGGAAGAGACGTGGGATCGGCGAACGCCTATTCACGGCTGGTTGACGAACAGGAGCTGCATTTCACCGTGGAGAATGGCCAGATCATCGATCAGGAAACTGGCAGCGAGTGGAATTTACTCGGTCAGGCGGTCAATGGGGAAATGGCCGGGCAGCAGCTCGAGCCGGTGGTTGCGATCAACCACTTCTGGTTCTCTTGGGCGGCTTTTAGGCCTGAAACCAGGATATACCAACCCTAAAGCCATGATCAATTCCGAAGCGCTCCAACGCACTTATAACAACGTACGGACGAAATGGGATCCTAACTTTGAATGGGTGGTGAACGAAAGTTCACCCTGGACCCCATTGCGGAAACCATTCGACCAGATCGCTCTGGCTCTGGTGGGGACTTGCGGAGCGTACCGCAAGGGGACCGATTGCCCGTTCGATGCGGCCAACTATTACGGCGATCCGTCGTTCAAGGAAATACCCATCCACACGCCCCCCGAAAGGCTGGATTTCGCCCACGAACACTATGACCGGACTCACGTCACGGAAGATCCTAACGTAGGGTTTCCACTCTCGACTTTGACGGAGTTTGCCGGTGATGGGACAATCGGCCGTTTCGTCGACCCAGCAATCAGTTTCTCTGGATTCTTACCCCAGCCACGGCAACTGGTCGAAGTGACCGCGCCGGATGCAGCCAGCCGGTTGTTGGCAGCGGGTGCAGAAGCAGCCCTGCTGGTCCCTTGCTGACCAATCTGCCAGCAGTCCGTGGGACTGATCGCACGTATACTCGAAGAATCTGGTATTTCTACCGTCTGCATCGTGATGCGCCGGGAGGTAGCTCAGAACGTAAAACCTCCTCGAACGCTCTTCGTGCATTTTCCGCTTGGCTCTCCGCTTGGTCCTGCCAAAGACACAACAACGCATCGTGCCGTCCTTCGGCAGGCGCTCGAAGTTCTAGAGACCGCCCATGTGCCAGGGACGATCATGGACTCGCCGCTACTCTGGAAGCGATAAAATATTCGGATTATCACCCGTTGAAATTTGGCTGACCCCATTCAACCGCGCGTTTGCCGGCCATTGGTTGCCGATGGCTAAAGATGAACAGGCTGCCAAACAGATTATTACAATCTGCTTAGATTATCGAA
>DATCIL010000021.1:0-4211 GCA_036507795.1 Anaerolineales bacterium
TAAAAACTGGCGCGCGTAAGCCGAAAGCGACTCAACGTAACGCCGCTGCCCTTCGGCGAAAATGGTGTCAAACGCCAGAGTGGACTTCCCGGACCCGGAAAGCCCCGTGATCACGACGAATTGATCGCGTGGGATCTCAACCGTAATATCTTTCAGGTTGTGTTCCCGGGCACCGACAACACGAATAGCTTTAATTGACATAGATATCTTTATTATGGTCTTTGTGCAACTCGAAAAACGTCACTGCGAGGAGCGTTCTTTGCGACGAAGCAGTCTCCATTACGGCCGATCGAGGGATTGCAGCAGCGGAGAGCGCTGCTTCGCTGCGCTCGCAATGACACCCCGACTGGAGCTTGCCTGCGCGCCTTAGTTAACTCCGAAACGATCCCAGCTCTCCCAAAAGGCAAGAAAAGATTATAGCACGTTTGTTTCAGAAACTGAGGGGTAGTTCGGTAAAATTTAAGGTAGCGCCGAGAGGTAATTATACCATTGTGGACGGGGGAGGGAGGGTGGTTGCGGGTTGCAAGGTGCAAGATGCAGAGCGGCCGGGTATTTCAGGGTGATTGGCGATCAGTGATCGGTGGAGCGTGAGATGTTGAGGTCGATAGGGAGGGGGTTTAGGTTGGAAGGTAAATAAGGTACGCGGATAAACGCGGATGAACGCGGATCATTTTTGGATGATGGGTGATTGTTGACTGTCCCACTGGACCAGGTTTACATAAGATTTTGAGTAAAAAAAGATTATGTTGAACGGGGAGAAAAGCCTTCCACGGAGACCATGGGAACGAGGAAACTTCTTTAACCAAGCGGAAGCGGGGCTAAGATTGGGGTATAAATGAATTGCTGTGGCAGAAGTAACCATGGCGCCCGGACACGACGCGGAGCGCCGGAGAAGACGTTGCCACGCAGAGCGTGGCAACGAGGAAATGCTGTGCGTGGGAACGAGGAGAACGGCGGTTTGCGGCTGTTCGCCAAGGCGATTTGAGGGTAGATCATATGAATATGAACGCTTTCGTTGGTAAACGCGTGATGGTTTTTGTGATGGTTTTGCTGCTCATGGGCTTGTTATCAGCCGCGTGCGAGCCTGAGCTTTCGGAGAAAGAATCGACCCAGGCGGCATCCGGCACAGATCGAATTCGCAATCAGACTTCTGTTCCTACTCTGCTGGGGACAATAGGAGCGCCCGATGCAGCCCTTGAAACCCCGCTGGGCTCGCCTTCATCCCCTTCCCCTGCTCAGACATCGGAGCCAGCGGATGCGGCGCCAAATTTAGAAGAGGCTATGGCAGCCTGCCCGCTTCAAGATCAATCCGCTGCTCTATTGGCGGAGGAAATTCCCGACTGGCAGTCTCTTATGTTGTCCACTTGTTATGAACTGGATCTAACGCTGGCCCCTGGCGAAGAGAATTATCATGGCATTGGCCGGATCACGTTTACCAATAACACAGGTTCTCAGCTAAGCGATCTCGTCTTCCGCACTTATCCCAATTCTGATTTGATTTACGGAGGGGAGCTGCTGGTCAACTCGGCCCTGGTAAATGGCGAACCGGTGAGCTCCGAGGTTTTCCTTTCCGACCGCAGCGCCTTTCGCCTCCCGCTCGAGGATCCCTTAGGTAACGGAGCATCGGTTGTAGTAGAAATGGAATTCACGGGCATGTATCCCGCTAACTTTGGGGCCAGTTCCCGCGTCTACGGCGTCTTCAACTACGTGCCCGCCGACCAGGTATTGACCCTGGCGAATTGGTATCCTCTCCTGGCTCCCTGGAGGGATGGGTCCTGGGATGTCGATGCGGTGATTGGGATTGGCGATGCTGTGGTGAGCCAGACAGCCCTCTACGAAGTAAGCGTCACGGCCCCCGCAGGCTGGCAGGTAGTCACGACCGGCTCGCAGGTTCTGGAAGAGAGCCTCAACGGACAAAGACGACGCAAATTTGTGTCAGGCCCGGTTCGAGACTTTACGATCTCGGCCAGCCCCAACTTCGTCCTGCGAGAAGCCCGGGCAGGGGATGTCAAGGTCCGCCATTGGGGTCTTCCAGATGGGGAAGAGCGCTGGAACGAGGCCCTGCAATCTGCTGTCGACGCGCTGAGTCTGTTCGCTGAGCGTTATGGCTCTTATCCCTATGCCGAGCTGGATGTCGTTGCTGTTCCCCTCCAACTTGCTGCCGGGGTTGAGTATCCCGGCGTCGTGATCATGGCTACATCCCAATACAGAGAGAACACGGAAAGCCCGTTTTTGTTGGGGATCGTGGTCTCTCACGAGGTCGCTCACCAATGGTGGTATGCGGTGGTCGGCAATGACGTGCTCTCCGATCCCTGGTTGGACGAATCCCTGGCAACCTTCAGCTCACTTCTATATCAACAAGTACATCAACCCAGATTCTATCCTGGCACTCTCCGGTTCTATGAGAACCGGGTATCTGAATTGGAGGCTGAAGCAAATAATACCGAGATCGACCAGCCGCTCAGCGCTTTCCAAAACCGGCCCGGCGAATACAGCCCGGTCGTTTATACAAAAGGTGCGTTGTTTTTTGTCGAACTGCGTGAAATGCTGGGCGAGGAGGCCTTCTTTGAGGGCCTGCAATCCTACTACGCCCAGAATAGGTATGAAATTGCGCTCCCGGAGGAGCTGTTGTCAGCCTTTGAGGATTCTTGTGGTTGCCAGCTGGACGAGTTTTATTCTGATTGGGGATTGCGTTAGAATCCCCCCCGGCCCCCCTTGATAAGGGGGGAGAAGAGGCCCCCCCAGGGCAGAATCCCCCCCAAGCCTCCTCGATAAGGGGGGTGAAGAGGGTGCACCGGCGACGCTCTCTGGAGCCGCTGGCGTCGATATGTGGAGAAGAATCCCCCCCGGCCCCCCTTGATACGGGGGGAGCAGAGGGCGCTCTTTTCCTTTTTGGCTGTGCTATGATATAGGCGATTGGCCGAAAGTAAAAAAGGATAAACTTACGATCAATGAGCTTCTTGAGAAAAATTGTCAGTCTGATTTCATCGCCAAAGGAAAAAAATGGCAATGTCTACTGGCTTTATGTCAGGTGTAAGCGCTGCGGCGAGCCCATTCGTACCCGCATCAACTTAAACAACGATTTGAGCGCAAAATTCGGTGAGGGTGAAACCGAGACGACTTATTTCTGCCGCAAGGTACTAATCGGCGAGGGGCGCTGTTTCCAGCGCGTCGAAGTCGAACTGACCTTCGACCAAAACCGGAATCTGATTGACCGGCAAATTTCCGGCGGCGACTTCATTAGCGAAGAGGAATATTTCACCAAGCAGCCCTGAAATACACCTGTTACGGATTGCGTATTACGTATCGCGTCTTACGCTTCTTCCACTTCCTCCTGCGGAACCAGCCTCACATACTTCGTATCTTTCTCCCCAAATAGGCCGGCCATAAAATGGTAGATGGCGTAGAGCTCCAATGCAAAAGGCAGGTAGCCGCCATACCCCAGCAGCGGCATTTCGAATAGCTTGCAGCAGCCGCCCCAGGAAATGGTATAGATCCATTTAGGGTATGAGAAATAATTCCACATCTCCCAGAAGAAGCCGGTGATCAACACCCCGATCCATAACGCCAAAACCGGACGCCAATCACCACTGCGCAGCCAGTTTGTCAACGAGCGATTCCCCAGCCAGATGTTGATTGGCGCCAGCATGAAATAGATGGACAACCACACGAAGGGGAAGAATATTTTTGGCCAGGACATCATCAAAACGAACATAATTGCCCCGGCCGCGAAAAAGCCCGTGGTGGTGCTGCGACTTGGTTTAATAACTGGGCCGTTGCGAAAGCGATTGATAAAATCAAAGCTGCCGATGAACTCAGCCATTCCAAAAACCGCCGGGACTACGGTGGTGAAGCTTAAGGTCGCCCATAAGGTATACCCCCAATTGGAGAAAAACTCGGCTCCGTCATAATGCCAATTTCCAAGCCGCCAATTCAGAAGTTCGAAAAGCCACCAAACGGGCGCCGAGACCAGGAAGAGGCCGATATACTTCCGCCAACTGCGTGAAAGCAAGGAAGTTCCTTTTCGCCAAAATACCAGCCCATCTACCGTCAAACAGAAACCCAACCACAAGGGAAAGAAGCCCCAATGGGTGCGGAGTCCAGTTAGAGACCAGTTCAGGGTCCAAAAAATGGTGATCAAAGCCAGACCAAGCCAGCCCTGAAGAGGTAGCGTTCGCCGAGAATCAACCTGGGAGACTGCTCGTTCTCTC
>DATCIL010000022.1:0-3509 GCA_036507795.1 Anaerolineales bacterium
TTGTAGACGGGCTGGATCATGTAATCAAAGGCGCCGTTGATGATCCCGGCCCATTCCTCCGGATCCAGATTGGAAGCAGCCTGGGTCGAACCCTTAACGTCGCAGAACATGATGGTGACAACACGCCGCTCCCCCTCTATCAGGCCGCTGCTGCGGGCAGCCTCCAACTTCGAAAGCAGCTCCTTGGGAATATAGCGCTGAAGCAGATCCCCGGACAGCTGGGGTTGGGTCACTGGCTGGACAGCGGGAACGGCAACCTGGTCAGCGGTAGGGGCGGGAGCAAGCGTTTCCGAAGTCGATACCGCCTGGCCGCAGTTGTGACAAAAGCGGGCGCCGGTCTGCAAGCTGGCACCACAGTTAGTGCAGGGTAAAGGAAAAGCGGCGCCGCAGTTGAAACAAAATCGGGCGCCGGAGGGGTTGGAGGTCTGGCAGTTGGGGCAGTTCATCGTGATGCGAATTGGAGCATATGAGCTGAGTAGGGTGTAGAAGAGTGGGCGAGCAAGATCGCGGAGTATTATAATCCAATTTCACTGAGATTCGTTATGCAATGACGAGCTTGCAAAGACAGCTCTCATAAACCAAAGGGCGAGGCGTTCTCTGCCGGGGAATCCCCCCCAGCCCCCCTTGATAAGGGGGGAGCAGATCGTCTTCAAATGACAAAATGAGAATTGCTGCCGGGGTCAGGAATAACTTGACTAATATAATCTAAATTGCTATAGTAGCAAGAAATCCGCGGAAACTGGGAGGAGTGTGCAAAATGAAAGTCCAAGATTTTCTCGAAGCGGTGAAGGCGGGGGATATACCGCTAGTCGAGGAGATGATCGACCGGGATCCGGCGCGGGTGAACGCCAAAGACGGGAGCGGCGTTTCGGCGATACTCCTGGCGATCTACTATGGCCGGCCGGAGATCGCCGAACTGCTGATTGTCCGGGGCGCGCAGCTCGACGGGTTCGAAGCTGCGGCGGCAGGCAGGGTTGATCGGATGAGAGCGCTGCTGGAGGAAGACGCGGCGCTCGCCAACGCCTACGCTCCGGACGGCTTCCAACCGCTGGGCCTGGCGAGCTTCTTCGGACACAAACCAGTCGTCGATCTGCTCCTGTCGTGTGAGGCTGAAGTCAATTCCGCCTCGAAGAATGGGCAAAGGGTCATGCCGCTGCACTCAGCGGTTGCAGGAGGGCATACAGAGATAGCCAGGACGCTGCTGGAACGGGGAGCAGATGCAAATGCCCGACAGGCGGGAGATTTCACACCACTTCACGGGGCTGCTCAGAACGGGCAGATGGAGATGGTGGAACTGCTGCTGGCTTTTGGAGCAGACAAGAGTGCGCAGAGCGCAAACGGACAGACACCGCGGTCCATCGCGCTGGAAAATGGCCATGGCGAGGTGGCCAATTTGCTGCGATAGAAGCCACGCCGTTCAAGTGACAATCCGAAGAGCAACCGCAAAGGCACAAAGTACGGAAAGGTACGTGAAGGATGATGGCTGCCACGGTCACGTGAGGCGTTCTCGACGCACTCTTGGCGGATGTGCGGTTCAGATTTTTTATAGGGCAGAGCGAGAATATTCCCGGATGAACTACCGTCGCTTTATACTTACAGAAAAGCCACACCTCGAGGATGCATTTGGCCGGTTAAGCGGCGAAGCGTGGCCGGAGTTTCTGCTGCACGGAGATACCAAACATTGGGGGTCGCTGTTCAGCACCTTCAGCGATTACCAGTTTTTGTTGCTGGACGATTCAGAAAATGTAGTCGGTTTAGGCCACACGGTTCCACTGACCTGGGATGGCAGCCTGGAAGATCTACCGGAGACGATTTCCGAAATCATAGAAAGGGCGCTCAGCGCTCCAGAGCATGCGCGGACGGTGAACACCTTTTCGGCCCTTGCCGCCATCGTTTCTAAAGAATATCTTGGGCAAGGAGTCTCCGCAATGATCCTCAAGGAAATGAAAGCGCTTGCTGCGGCAGCCGGCTGCCGGGCGCTGATCGCCCCGGTCCGGCCCACGTGGAAGAGCCGCTACCCGTTGACGCCGATGGAGCGGTATGTGCAATGGAGGCGCCGGGATGGGGCGCCGTTTGATCCGTGGATTCGCGTGCACTGGCGCCTGGGGGCGGAAACACTTAAAGTAGCGCCAAATACCTTGACGGTCACAGGGACCACGGCGGAATGGGAAACGTGGACGGGGATGCCCTTTCCGGAGAGCGGGGAATATATCGTCCCCGGCGCTCTGCAGCCGGTGAAGATCAACCGAGACAAGGATGTTGGCTATTATGAAGATCCCAATTTGTGGATGAAACATCCAGTCTAACAGGGAAATACCCGGATCAGTCCGGTCCGGTGCTGGGTTGATTTCGAACTTCATTACCTTTTTTAGCGTATCTTGAATAGATTAGCAGATTCGCGAGTTGGTGTAATAACTGGCTCTGCGGATCGTTTATATTATTAAGGCAAATTTAAGACGTCAGGGATTTCACTTAGGTAACGAATGATTGACTTAAAGAAATTTACACTCGAAGATAAACCGGAACTGAGGGCTCAGCTCGAGCAGATAAACAAGACGGTCTGGCCGGAATTCCTCCTCCACATGGAGATGAAGCACGCTGAGGCCCTGTTTAGTGCTTTCGCGAAGTTCCAGCTGCTCCTCTGCAACCCGTCCGGTGAGCTGATCGCATTCAGCCTGGCCGCTCCAGTGAAGTGGGACAGCACATCGAAAGACTTACCCGGGAACATCTCGGAGATCATGCAACGGGCGCTGGACGCCGATCATCGGGCAGGAGAGGCAAACACATTAGCGGTGTTTGCAGCGGTGGTGAGCGAGGAATATCAGGGACAAGGGCTATCCATCGCCCTATTGAAGGAAGTGAAGGGATTGGCAGCGGCTAATGGCTGCACCGCGCTGATCGTCCCGGTACGGCCAACCTGGAAGAGCCGTTATCCGCTGACACCCATGTCGCGCTATGCACGCTGGACCCGCGCGGATGGCGCACCGTTGGATCCCTGGCTGCGGGTGCACTGGCGCCTGGGCGGGGAAATATTGAGAGTCGAGCCGAGCGCCCGGACGGTAAACGGAACGGTAATTGAATGGGAAAAATGGACCGGCATGTCTTTTCCGGAGAGCGGGGAATACATCGTGCCAGGCGCGTTGCAGCCGGTGAGTATCGACCGGGAACAGGATATCGGCATGTATGCAGACCCAAGTGTATGGATGAAACACCGGGTATCGGCCGAAGATTAAACTCCAGTCAAACCTGATCAGCGAATAATCGCCTGGCGGGCATGCTCACGACCCGGCTGGGTGAGGGCCAGGCGGCCATTAAGACGGATCACCCAATTTCTCTCTTCTGCCTTTCGAACAACTCGGTCAGCAAATCCCGGATGCCAGCGTAGATGGTCGTGCAAATGCTCAACGCGGTTCTCTTGGTCAGCCTCGGGCAAGCCTTCGTGGTTGAAAAGATGGATCACCAACATGGATTGGGCAAAAATCCAGCGCTGGCGTTCGCGCCGGCGGGCT
>DATCIL010000023.1:0-5172 GCA_036507795.1 Anaerolineales bacterium
GTTGCTGCTGAGCGTTTCCCTTTTTGGCGGCACCACCCTGTCGACATTAGCGAACGGTGTGATGGTCTTTGGTCTGTACGGGATTGCCTTCCTGGGCGGCTGGATCGAGCAAATCGGCTCATTTATGGAAAACCAGACCGCCGTCAATATTGGCATCATCTCCAGCCTGATTATTCCGAGCGAAGCCCTCTGGAAGCGCGCCGCCTTCGAGATGCAATCTCCTATGGTGCGCGCCCTCGGCTTCTCCCCCTTCTCGGCGCCTACCGTCCCGAGCGCCGCCATGATCTGGTACGCTTTGCTATATGCCGTCGTTGCCCTGGTCCTTGCCATGCGCCAGTTTTCCCATAGAGATCTCTGAACGCTTTTCCAAGAACCATAACCGCCGATCCAGGCCAAAGTACCAGATTACCGGTGGCACTCTTCGCCTGACGATATTTTTCATCCTCTCCAGGCCACATCGAGACCGAGAGCGCTGCTCTTAAGAATGACATATTCATCTCATTTATGGCATTTCTGAATTTTGGGAAAAAGAGGGGTAAAATCCAAATATTAAAATTATCCGTAATATTACACAAACCGATCGACAAATACGAAAGATTTTCACCCCATGACATCTGAAGAAGTTGTGCAACCATCTGCCCTCCAAAATCTCCGGAAACAGTGGGTAGTCACCGCCGTGCTCAGTGCCGCAAGCCTGCTTGCTGGCTATTATTATTTGCAGAACGCCTGGGAAAGCCAATACACCGCCCGCTGGCTGGTGTTTTCCTTAATCGGGTTCACCTACCTGTTGTATAACCTTTGGTCTGGTCTTATCGAAAACCATCCCCTTGAGTACAAAGAGCTCCTTCCAACCCTCGGCGCTGGCAACGCGCTCACCCTTTTCCGCGGCGCCATGATTGCCCTCCTTTTGGGCTTCGTCGCCTCCCCTCGCCCGGACGGCTGGCTTGCCTGGCTGCCTGGCATCCTCTACACCCTGGCCGCCATAGTCGACTTGTTTGACGGTTATCTCGCTCGCATTACTCATCACACCACCCATCTGGGCGAACTGCTCGACCTAAAGTTGGACGGTTTGGGAATGTTCGTCGCCGCCATGTTAGCCGTATCCTACCGCCAGGTGCCCGCCTGGTATCTGCTGGTCGGCCTGGCCCGGATCTTGTTTGTCGCCGGTATCTGGCTGCGCAGGCGCCTGGGGAAATCGGTCTATGATCTCGCTCCCAGCGCCGGCCGCCGCCCTGTTGCCGGCGTACAGATGGGCTTTCTGGCGGTTATGTTGTGGCCATTATTCTCACCGCCCGGCACTTACCTGGCCGCCACCCTTTTCGCTCTGCCTTTTTTGCTGGGCTTTGTTCGCGACTGGCTCTGCGTCAGCGGTGTGATCAAACAACCCGGCGCCGATGTGACAGAAGAATCACAGAGTTTTCCCCGGCGCGTGCTTGATGCCTGGCTCCCGCTCTTATTACGGATCAGCGTGGTTGCATTGGTTGTATTAACCTGGACACAAAGGCTGCCCACTTACACCGGAATGATCCCTGGTTCTTCGCTTTCGCGCCTCTCAAGCCTGCATTGGGCAGTACTTGTAACGATCTTGCTCGCCGTTGGTGGCTCGCTTCTCCTTGCTTTCGGAGCTGCCGGCAGGTTCGCCACCGTGGCCATCCTGTTCTCCGTCGGGCTTCACCAGCGACTTTCGAATCTTACCGCCCTCGATATTCTCATCATTATCGCCGCCACGGCGCTCTTCTTCCTGGGAACCGGAGCCTATTCCTTGTGGAAGCCGGAAGACCGTTTCATCCAATATCGTTTAGGCGAGGTCTGAGCTGATGGCATTCCGGCGCAAAGTTCACCGCCGGATCCGGGTGCCGATGCCCCTCGTTCTCTGGTGGGCGCTCAAAGAGGTCCTCCGCCCCGGTTCCCCCCAGCCAATACCCAGCCCGGCCGGAGACTGATATCTGCTGAATAAGGGAGCAGGCTTCTCTTGCACGATCAACCGAGGATCGCCGCCTGGTTTGGCTATCTGACCTTATGACTGGGTTGACGATCCGACTGTGCGACTAACAATTATTCGACTTAGAAAGGAGACTGAGAAATGGAAGCAAATCAAGTCAAATCTGATCAGGCCATCACGCAGCCGGTAAAGATAGGTATCCTCCTGTTGACCCTGGCCACTATTGCCATCCATCTGATCGTCTTGAACATGAGGGGAATAGATGTACTCTTTGCCCTCAATGGCCTGGGTTATCTGGGATTGCTGGCCCTGTACTTTTTACCCATTCCCATAGCCCAGAACAATCGAAGCCTGGTGCGCTGGGTGTTTATCGGCTACACGGCCGTGACCATCGTGGCCTGGGTCTTGGTCGGAGAGCGTGCTTTGCTTGGTTACGCTACCAAGGCGATCGAAGCCCTGCTCATTATCTTGCTCTTGCTAGATAGGAGTTAGGATTCGGCGCACTCGAGTAAAATAAGGCCTCAAATGAGCGGAGTGGTGCTCCTCTGAACTGCGCCAGCCGATACCTGTGAACTAGGATAAGAATTTATGTCTGGACTAAAAATTGAGAACCGGGTATGCGCGCGCATACCTACTCAGGATGGAGAGTACCAGCTGTGCCTCTATACCACAGAGCAGGATGACAAAGAGCATCTCGCCCTGATCATGGGCAATGTCAACGAAAGGCCGGGCGTACTGGTTCGGGTTCATTCCGAATGCTTCACCGGCGATGTGCTGGGCTCCCGGCGCTGTGATTGCGGCGAACAGCTGCATCGCTCTATTCAGGCGATTGCCGAAGCCGGATCGGGTATCCTGATCTATTTGCGCCAGGAAGGGCGCGGCATTGGTCTGCTCGACAAACTCCGGGCCTACAATCTTCAGGATCTGGGATACGATACGGTCGAGGCTAATCTCGTCCTCGGTCACCAGGCCGACGAGCGCGATTACACCATCGCGGCAGCCATTTTGCGTGACCTTCGGGTTGAATCGGTTTGCTTATTGACCAACAATCCAGCAAAAATTGAGCATTTGCGCCGGCTCGGCATACCAGTAGTAAAACGAATTCCACTGGAGCCGACCATTACCGACGAGAACGCTGGTTATTTGCTCACGAAAGTCAAGCGCATGAACCACCTGTTGAGTCTGAACACTCTTCCGGTAGCAAATTTGAAAGAGCCCAATGGTTCTGGAAATGGATCTCACTGATCAAATCCTCTCTGGAATCCAATTAGAGAAGCGGAGCTGGAGCCGCCCCTCGGTAACCCTGAGCTACGCCCAGAGCATCGATGGCAGCATCACCTTTATGCGTGGTCGCCCGCTTCGTCTCAGCGGACCATACTCGCAGCGCCTGACTCACCACTTGCGCGCCAACCACGACGCCATTCTGGTCGGCGTCGGAACGGTTATCGCCGATAACCCGCAGCTCACGGTGCGCCTGATCGTCGGCACAAATCCCCAGCCGGTGGTCCTGGATAGCAAGCTGCGCATGCCGCTCACGGCTAACCTCCTTCAAGGGCAGGTGGAGCTGGGAACGCTTCCTCCTTGGATTGCCACGGTCGGACAGCCCGATCCGTTTGCTGCCATGTGCCTGCAGGATTGCGGATCCCGATTGCTGGTTTTCGATCCCGCGCCGGATGGGCGCGTGCCGCTGCCGGACCTACTAGAACGTTTAGCCGCCATGGGAATCAAGAGCCTGATGGTGGAAGGGGGCGCCCGAGTGATTACCAGCTTTTTGGCCGCCGGACTGGTGGACAGCATCGTCATTACGATCGCGCCCGTGTTCGTCGGAGGCCTGCACGCTGTCGAGCATCTGGCAGTCAATGGAAACTCCCAGCGCTATCCCCGGCCAAAAAACTTGCGGGTGGAAAGGATGGGGGATGACGTGATTTTATGGGGCAAATTCAGTGCCGCGTGAATGTCTTTACTTCACCGCTCCCCGTTCGGTCTCGATTCAGCACGAATCCCTGCCTTCTCCGAAACCCGACCAGGTGCTCGTGCAGACACAGCTCTCTGCCATCAGCCCTGGCACTGAAACCTTGATTTATCGAGGAGAATTGCCGGCGGAACTCCCCCTTGACGAAAGCATTCCCAGCCTCCAGGGGTCGTTCTCTTATCCGTTTCAATATGGCTACGCCGCGGTTGGACGGGTGATCGAAGCAGGCTCGCAGGTGGACGGCAACTGGCTGGACAAAGCAGTATTTGCCTTCCAACCGCACGCCAGCCATTTTGCGGCTTCTCCCGAGGAACTGCAGCGGCTCCCCGAAGATCTATCCTTGGAGGATGCCGTTTTCCTGCCCAACATGGAAACCGCTGTGAATCTGGTTATGGATGGCGCGCCGCTACTCGGCGAGAAGATAGTTGTCTTCGGCCAGGGGGTTGTCGGCCTCCTGGTGACGGCCCTTTTGGCGCGCTTTCCGCTCGCCAGCCTGGTTACGCTGGACCGGTTTCCCCTGCGCCGGCAGGCCTCCCTGGCTTCAGGCGCTCATGCCAGCCTCGATCCCCTTCAGGGTCTGGCCTTGAAGAGTGACCTGGCCGCCGCACAAGCCGCCGATTCCGCTGTAGGCGCCGACCTGGTTTACGAACTTTCGGGTTCGCCCGATGCCCTTGACCAGGCGATTGGCACGGCTGGCTACCACGGCCGCATCGTGATTGGTTCCTGGTATGGGGGCAAGACCGCGGCTCTGCAGCTGGGTGGTCGTTTTCACCGCGACCGCATCCGCCTGATCAGCAGCCAGGTCAGCACCCTGGCCCCGGAATTGTCGGGACGCTGGACGAAAGCGCGCCGCTTTCAGGTCGCCTGGGAAATGTTGGCGGAGATCAAACCCTCTCGTTTCATCACCCACCGCTTCCCTCTTCGCCGCGCCTCTGAAGCCTACCACCTCTTAGACCAGACGCCCGAGGGGTCCATCCAGGTTATCTTCACCTATTAGAACATCTATTACTATGTACACCGTCACAGTCAAACGCAATTTCATCGCCCGGCATTTCCTGATCGGAGGCGACTGGGGATCCGAGAACAAGCTGCATTCCCACCATTACCAGGTGGAGGTGCAGCTGGAAGGCTCGCTTCTCAATGAACACGGCTACCTGGTCGACATCATGGATATCGAGGCAAACCTGGAAGAAATCATCGCTGCGTACCGCGACCGCACGCTGAACGAGCTGCCGGAGTTTGAAGGTCTCAATCCCAG
>DATCIL010000024.1:0-13394 GCA_036507795.1 Anaerolineales bacterium
AAGCAACGGGAGGTATGCTGTGAAAAGAATGATCCATTCTTCGGAACGGGGGCAGGCTCTAATTTTGTTGGTTTTCGCTGCAGTCGGTCTGTTGGCCTTTACCGCGCTGGCAATCGATGGCGGGATGGTCTATGCAGACCGACGCCATGCGCAGAACGCCGCCGATGCCTCTTCGTTGGCTGGCGGCGGAGTAGCCGCTCTAAATTTGGAGAACAGCTACGTAACCTACGAGGATTTTGACTGCAACGATTACCGCGTTCTCAGCGCCATGGACAAAGCCAAGGACGCCGCCGTCAGCCGGGCGGGCAGCAACGATTTTGGAATTGACAAGGAGATTGCGGATAATAATGGCGTGGTAACAGAGTGCGTCGACGATCTTGATAATGGCTCATATGTCGAAAAGTACATCGATGTCCGTACCAAGATTACGATGGCGACTCAGGCTGCCTTTGTTCATTTCGTCTTCAAAGGTCCGCTGATCAACACCGTAGAGGCCGTCACTCGTATTCGACCGAACACTGCTCTGACCTTTGGTAAGGCCATCGTTTCAACCAGTGCATTGTGCGATGGCAATGATGGGGGTGTGACTTTTGATGGTGGTGGTAATCCGGACGCCATTATCCGGGTCAACGGAGGCGGTATTTTTTCAAACTCCTGCCTGGATACCAACGGCGGTCCCAAGGTAGAGGTGACAAATGGAGGAATTGGTTATGTGACGGACTATGACCCGCCAGCCTCCGGCTACGTAACCCCGGCTCCTCAGCAGGCACCCGTAAAAATACCCAAACAGACGGTCCCAGCACCCAATTGCAACGACGATAGCATGCAAGATCGAACGGTTCCCCACGGCAGCAACGTTACCATACAGCCCGGCAGGTACGACGAAATCCGCTGGACCGGAAGTGGCAAACTGGTTCTGAGCCCCGGTTTGTACTGTGTTTCGGATGAGTTCACTGCTAATACCGGCCAGGTCGATGGATATGGTGTCACCATTTACATGATTGGAGGCGACTTCAGTGTGAGTGGTAATGTAGAAGTAAACCTGACGGCACCTTCCTCGACCTGTAAAGTAAATACCCCAAATATCTGCCCGCCGGCAATCCAAGGAATGCTGATCTATATGGCCCACGGCAATGAAGGTGTGGTTGGCTTAGCAGGAAATTCAGAATCGCATTACACGGGTACAGTCTTCGTGCCCGATGGAACGATTGATGCGGGTGGCGGCTCATCCACCTTGCCAACACTCAACACCCAGCTCGTCGGTGATACCGTTAAAGTTCATGGTAATGTGACCATCGACATCAATTTCGTTGGCGCCGAGAACTATAACCAACCCTCCAGGCTGGAATTGTTTAAATAACGACCGATCCATTTCCCGAACGGAGTAAAGGCTGCGGGATCAACCGCAGCCTTTACGCTTAAAAAAAAGAGCCCGGACAGGCTAACCGGCGGCGCCCAGAATTTCCCACTTACTGCTGCTTCCTCTCGGACCTGACAGGGTTCGCAGGTTTCTGCCGCGCCGGACCCACCCGGACCGTTTAGAGGATACCTCACCTGGCCTGAACTGTCAATTGTTGCGGCGTGAGATTTCGGCGTAGAGAACCCCGCCGATCACGACCAGCACAATCACGACCGCCCCAACGACCAGGCCCAGGGTGTTTGTGACTGGTTGGATGGGATAGGATATTCCTGGCGTAGCGCTCGGTAAGGGCGGCGGCTCCTGGATAATAAAGAACAGGAGAATGAGACTGGACCACACGAAAATTATCTTCTGGTTATCGCTGCGATGGCGGCTCCTGCGACCAGGACCACCACGATCAGGAAAAGGATTACCCAGGTCTGCGATGTGGTCAGGGCAAACCCGGCTTCCGGGGCTGGCGTCGGCGCGGGGGTAATTGTCGGGGGATTCTCCTGCGTAGACCAGGTCAGGACAAACGCTACCAGGTCATTGATCTGACCATCTGTGAGCGGGCCGCCGAACTCCTGGCTCCACGCCGGCATCACCGACCCATCGACCCCCCGAGCTACCGTTGTCTTTACTTGCAAATCCGGCCGGATCGAAGGCCAGTCCTTTGCCAGCGTCGCGCCAACCCGGCCCTCGCCCTCCGGTCCATGACATACGCTGCAGTTCTGCTGGTATAAGTCTGCACCGTTGTTCGGATCTCCCTCGACATCCGCCGGAGGCGTCAAGACGTCATGCGGGATGGGAGTGATGGTAGGAAAAATGGTGATCGGACCGCCGGTTTCCCACGAAAGTATATATTGTACCAGCGCATCGATCTGCTGGTCCGTGAGCGGACCGCCGTTTTCCAGGCTCCAGGCCGGCATCACGGACCCTGGGACGCCCCGTTCGATCGTCGCCTCAATTTGCAGGTCCGGACGAATGGATGGCCAATCCTTTGCGAGTGTGGCCCCAACCCTTCCCTGACCTTCCGGTCCATGGCAGACAGCGCAGTTTTCTGCGTAAAGACGGGCGCCCTCTTCTATTAAGTCCTGGTTTCCTTCATCTTGCGCCGGGATTTGGGCAGTTCTGATTAAGGAATAGCCCACAACCATGATGACGGCTATTAGGCTGATTAGGAGGCGGTTGGTTTGCATGGCTTCCTCGCTCCATGGGTCTGTTTGAGGGAACTTCTCAAAAAAGTGGGGGCTTCCCCCACTCATTGAGATGAACCTGCTCGAGTTATTGCTGAGCCAACAAGAAGGTGACCACGTCGTCGAGCTGCTCTTGGCTCAGTCGTTCGTCGAAATTCAGAGGCATGACGTTCTCAGGAAAACCCTCGACGATGTGAGCATTCGGCATCAAAATTGACTCCCGAATGTATTCCTCGGCAGTCATCCCTTCGACCCGGGTCGCCGCCACCTCACTAATTTGGTTCAGGTTAGGTCCCACGGCTCCCGTGCTGACTCCGTCGATAGCGTGGCACGCCCCGCAGCCCATATCCAGGAACACCAGGCGGCCGCGCGCTACCGGATCGTCCAATTCTTCCGGGCTTGGCGTTGGTGTAGGCAGCTCCTCCAGGACCACCTGCTCCAGCGCGGTCGCCTCCCAATTCATGATAAACGCTGCCAGGTTACGAATTTGATCCCGGCGCAATGGACCGCCCAAATCTTCCGACCACGCCGGCATGGCCGGTTTTCCTTGCCCGGCGTAATGTTCGGGACGAGTAGAAGTTAACCGGCCACCTGATACGGTCGCGATGATGTAATCCTCCAATGGGCCGGTCCAGCCCACTTCCTCCAGCCGGTCCGTGAAGAAGGGGCGGTCATTAAGTGGGGGGCATAATCCCTCGATGCCTTCGCCCTTTAAACCGTGGCAGCCGCTGCAGTGTGTTTCAAACAGACCTGCCCCAACCTCGATGGCGTGGGCCTGCTGGGCCTCCTCGAAACGAGCCATGCGCCGGTTCTCACTGAAACCAAAGAGAATTAGGATTATGGTGCTGACTACGACAATGATGGTGCCGAGAGCGATTTCCAATTGTAGACGTGTCATTGGTCAGAACTTCCCTCCGTTGCCTGGTTCATTCTCCCACCCGGTTTTGATGCAGGAAGATATGGCGTTCGTAAGTTTTCGTCTCGCCGGTATCCGGATCGGACCAGACGATGCGCGGTGTGATTTTCTTGAGACCTGCCTGCCACTCCTCAATTAGCAGCACTGCCTGAGCATCAGGAAGGCGCCCGTCCTCCATGGCCTCGTTAACGCGCTCGCCGTACTCGGCGAACACAGCTTCCAGTTCTGGGCAGCCAAAGTCGAGGCCCGGACACAGGTTATCCGCCTCAGTGACATTAACCTCGTAAACACCCTGCTGGAGCTGGTCATAGGGTATTGCCCGCAGAGGACCGGTGCCTTCTTCCGGTGCCAGGTCCTGGAGGATGCGAGTGGCTGCCGGGGTCGCAATGCCGTACTCGGGAGTCCCCATATAACTCAGAACGACCAGTACGAGGACACCCAGAATTCCGAGGCTGACGGCGATCGGGCGTTTGAAGAACGAACGATGGGGATTGCGATCGATATAGGGCACCGCCACGAGCAGGCCAACGATGATTGTCGGTATAATAATGCCCATCAGAGTCTTATCGCCCAGCTTCAGCATGCCCTGCAGCCACCAGAAATACCATGGCGCCTTCGTATCCAGCGGCGTCTGCTGCGGATTGGCGTGGGTCTCCAGGGGAGCATGGTAAAAGTATGCCGTAGCTATGACCAGGAAAAAGATGCCCAGCACGGTCAGGAAAATCTCATGGGTGAGCAGGTCGGGAATGATGTCGATGCGCTGTTTGGCATCTTTTTCTTCGTCTTTGGAGACGTTTCCTTCTTCGAAGCGGGCGGGCAAAGAGATGCTGTGTTCTCGGGCAACCTTATAATAGTGAACGCTGATCAGTAGAATAGCGGCCAAGGGCAGCAAGATCACGTGCCCCAGGTAGAAGCGCAGCAGCCCACCTGCGCCGATGTCCGGCGCGCCGCGCAGCAGCAGGTTCAGTTCGTTTCCAACCATGGGCGCGGCTTCTGCCATGCTGGTGCCGATGGTGACGGCCCAGTAAGCCAGCTGGTCCCAGGGTAGCAGGTAGCCGCTGAAGCTCAAGAACAGCGTAATGCCCAGCAAACCGACGCCCGTCAGCCAGGTGAAGGTCCGGTCTCCTTTGTAGGACCCCGTTAGATAGGTGCGCAGCATGTGCAATGCGCTGAAGATCACCATGGCTTCAGCGCCCAACCGGTGCATATCCCGCAGCATTTGCCCATAGGGCACGTTGCTCATGAGTTCCAGGATAGAAGCGTAAGCTCCTTCGGGTGAGGGCACGTAATAAACCATCAGAATCAGCCCGGTGAACGTCTCCACGAAGAAAAAGAAGGCGGTGAAAAAGCCCAGGTGAAAGGTATGGGCAAATATCGTGCTGGCTCTTTGGTAGTAGCGGGGGCGGATGTGAAACAGGAAACTGGTCGTATGGACCTTATAGCGCGGATTGGGGCGTTCCGTCGGAGGATCGCCGCGCATCAAGGCGCGCAGCTCCTGGAGACCTAACCCCGCGGTGATGATGCGCACACGGTTGTCGATAGCCTCCATTGCTTTCTGACGGAGATCTTGGAAGTTCAGGGATTTAATCATGCCTCCTCCCCAGTATTTTAGGTTGATTTATCGAATCTGGTTTAGGCGTGGCGTTCACCTAATATCCGTTGGCCGGTGTCAATTCGGATAATCGCATCCGGATTATCGGGTATCTGGACTGGTTCGCCGGTTGTGGCGTCTGTTTCGGCAAGTACCTGACCATCCGGGGTTTCCAACCGGAGCACAAATCGGTCCAGGGAGCGTGGCGCTGGGCCACGGATGTAGGTCCCGTCTGGTTGGAACTCAGAACCGTGGCAGGGGCAAACGAAATGGGTTACCTGGTCGCTCCAGTTGTACAGGCAGCCCAGGTGAGTGCATACTTTGTATAATGCCACGAGCCCGTTTTCGGTATTGCTGAGCCAGAGTTTCACTTTGGGGACGTTGGCAGGTGCTGAGCCAGCCTGGGGCAGGTCGGCCACCTCACCTACGGTAAAGATGCCGCCAAATTCCCCCTCTTTAAACCGCGGCAAGGAAAAGAGATAGGTGACACCGCCGAAACTCATCGTAAGAAAGCCTAAAGACACTAACCAGGCAAAATTGAGGAATTCACGGCGGTTTATGTTAAGACTTTGTTCTTCGGCTGCTGTTTCAGCAGTCATCGATTGCTCTCCTCCGTTGGTTTAGTTTATTAATAGCCATAGTGCCTGAAAATTTTAAGGATTTTATCATGGGGGAAATCAGATAACAAGACAATTTATGTGGAAATTATAACAAAGGACGGCAGGAGTTTACCAAAGAAGCCCCCTCTTTTCATCCCTAGGGGAAGATCCAATAGAATGATTTTCCCAGCCCGAAGGGGTGATTGCCAATCATCCCTTGTTGCGAATGTGGTAAGATGGCGGCATTGAACCGGAACGGAGGACAACATGACTCTCGTAGAACTTCACGCCCGCCTGGCAAACACTGCCCTCTTCTTCTGCATCATCATGGGGCTTTGGGGGACATGGCGGTTTCTGCGAAAACACGGTATGGATGGCAGCTATTGGGGGGCCGCCGTCATCGCCGAAGTGCTGATCCTTGTCCAGGGCGCCTTAGGCGCCTATTTGTGGATTATCGGGCTCCGTCCCGCCCGGAATATCCATGTGCTCTATGGAATTGTGGCGGCCCTGGCCATCCCGATGATTTTCTTCTACACAAAGGGGCGAGAAGAACGTCCGGAGATGTTGATGTATGCAGTTGGCTTCTTGATATTGGCCGGGCTTCTCTTACGCGCCATGAGCACCGCTTAGTAATTAAAGCGAAAATCGCCCGGCGAGCACCGAGCGACTGCGAGATGATCAAGGCGGAGAGGGCGGGATTCGAACCCGCGGTGCCTTTCGGCACACACGCTCTCCAGGCGTGCGCATTAGGCCAGACTATGCTACCTCTCCATAGGAAGCCCGGGAGCAGCGCCTCCCGGGCCAGAAAATTATACCACTTTTCATCCGGGAAACATTTTCTCCAATATGGCCGGCGCGTACTTAGCGGCCATCTCCGAGGACAGGCGATTTTCCCGGCAGATCTGCGCGTAAAAATCCACGCTGGGACGCCTCCGGCGAGCCTGGGAATCCGGGTCAAGTTCCCAGAGGCCGAAGCGCTGGGTCCAGCCGCGCTCCCATTCAAAGTTGTCCACTAATGTCCAGTAGAAATAGCCTCTGACCGGCCAGTTGAAATTGACTGCCCGCCACATTTGCTGGATGTGCTCTGCCAGGTACTGCGGCCGGAGGCCATCCTCAGCATCTTCAATTCCGTTTTCGGTAATGATGATGGGAAGCTTGAACTGCATGCTCCACCTGATAGCCTGGAACAACCCTTCAGGGACATTGGCAATGAAACCCGTATCACTCAGTTCGGCTCCTTCAGGCGGGGAGCGGTGGCCAAACAGCTCGCCAGGTCTTAACAGGCTGAAAGCCACGCGATCTGACGTGTAGTAGTCAATTCCGAAGTAATCTTGAGTCCCCCTGGCTTCCGGGATGCGCTTCTTGCGGCCCAAAAAATTCAAAACTCCGGTATGTAAGGCATTGGGCACCAGCTCATTGAAGATAGCGGACTGCCAACGGGTGACCATCCGGTCGAGCGGCGACCAGGCGTGCGCCGGCTGCAGGTGACGGAAATAGTGGGAAACACCCACATTAGCCGCCGGTTGCAGCTTGTGGATTTCCGCATAAGCCGCGGCGTGGGCGCGAACGATATTGGTGATGACGCGCATAGCGGTCCCCAGGCTGTTCTTACCCGGCGGAAAATCCCCGATCACGTAGCCGCTGAAAGTCAGGACGTTGGGCTCATTGATCGTAACCCAGGTATCCACATACTCTCGCAACGCTTCGACTGCCCTGGCCACATAAGCGGCGAAATGAGCTACCACCTCACTGTTTTCCCAACTTCCCAGTTCGGTAATCCATAAGGGCTCGGTGAAATGCTGCAACGTGACCACCGGGGTCATGTTTCTTTCACGCAGGTTGCGGACCATTTCCCGATAATGATCCAGGGCGTCTTCGTCCCAACGCTCGCGGGCCGGCTGAATTCGGCTCCACTCGAGTGAAAGCCGGTGCGCGTTTTGTTTTGCGTCTGCCGCCCGGTCAAAATCCTCACGCCAGCGCCCGCCCCACCAGTCGCACGCTAACCCCGCTTTTTGATTTTGCACGATATGACCTTGCTGTTCCCAGGCGTACCAATTGTTGTTGGTGTTGTTGCCCTCTACTTGGTGGGAAGAGGTTGCGGTGCCCCAAATGAAGCCGTGCGGAAAATGAAAGCTGGCCTCGGCCATGATAGGTTCCTCCTGGGAGCCGGTGTGGTAGAGCAGGTATATTTTAGCCTTATTCCCGGCGTAGTGGTGCGAAATTTCAACACCAAGGGCACCAAGGGATCCACGAAGGACCGCTTATTAGTTTGACGATGTCAGATTTCCTGGCCGGAAGATCGCGATTGAAATCGCTGCTGAGGGGCTAAAGCCGGTCGCCGGCCTTCGCCGGAGGAAGAGCGCGGCAATGCGACATTGTCCTATTAGTTCCTGGGGCAAAAATGCTCCCTGTGCCGGGGACGGCGGCTTGAGCATATGCGAACCCTCACAGCGCCTGACCGGGCGCAAGACGCCGCCGGGGACGGCGGCTGGAGCCGTTCCGCACAGGATCTTGTTTATGGTAAGCTTTGGAGAGCAATCTCGGTTCTACCAAGAGTTGGTCAGAGATTTGGAAGGGAACCCATCCAATGAGTGAAACGTATATACTGCCAGCCACACGATCCGTCCGGTCAGGAGACCGGACCGATCTCTCCCTTGGACCCATGCAATGAGCGAAGCGTATATTATTTCAGCGGTCAGAACTCCGGTGGCGGTAGGTAAACCGGGAGGAGGACTTGCCCCCGTGGCCCCGGTAGATCTCGGCGCCCTTGCGCTCAAGGAAGCTGTTTGCCGGGCGCATGTGGACGCCTCACAAGTCGATGACGTCATTTGGGGTTGCGTAACGCCCCTGCGTGACCAGGGCGCCAACCTGGCCCGTTTAACCGTTCTCAAAGCGGGTTTTCCCGTCGAAGTGCCGGGCGTAACGCTGAACCGCATGTGCGGTTCCAGCCAGCAGGCGATCCATTTCGCCGCTCAGGCTATCCTGGCGGGCGACATGGATATTATTGTTGCCGGCGGAACGGAAATGATGTCTCACCAGCCGCTCGGCTCGGATTGGCCGGAAGAATGGCCGCCAGATTTCCCATACGATCTGGTGCACCAGGGCGTAAGCGCTGAGATGATGGCGGAGAAATGGCAGATCAGCCGGGAGGAGTTGGACGACTACGCCTACCGCAGCCATGTGAAGGCCATGCGGGCCATTGAGAATGGCTATTTCCGCTCGCAAATTTTGCCTGTGACGCGTCCGGATGGCAGGCAGGTATTTGAAGATGAGGGCGTGCGCCGGCCGCCTGACCGTGAGAAAATGGCGGCGCTGAAGCCGGTCTTTAAAGCGGATGGCGTGATTAGCGCGGGGAATGCCAGCCAGGTCAGCGATGCAGCTGCCGCCCTTGTGATCGCCTCAGCCCGAGCGGCCGGCCGATTAAATTTGACCCCTCAAGCCAGGATCCTGGCGCGGGTCGTGGTTGGCTCTGACCCGGTGCTGATGCTGGACGGCCCCATCCCCGCTACCCGGCGGGTCCTCAAAAAAGCTAACCTATCCATAGAGGATATCGACGTCGTTGAGATTAATGAGGCATTTGCCTCCGTCGTGCTGGCCTGGGAGATGGAGATTCAACCGGATATGTCCCGGGTCAATCCGAACGGCGGGGCGATCGCCCTCGGACACCCGCTTGGAGCCACAGGAGCCGTCCTGATGACCAAGCTGCTGCACGAACTGCAGCGCACGGGCGGTCGTTACGGCTTGCAGACCATGTGTATTGGACATGGCATGGCTACGGCGACGATTATCGAAAGAATATAGCTCGATGTCGCTTCACACGGTCTATTTGGCATTGGGTTCCAATCTTGGGAACCGTCTCAAGAATCTAAAAACAGCAATTGCGGTCATGCAGCCCGGAGTGCTGCCGGATGATTGTTCCCCGGTTTATGAAACCCCTCCTTGGGGCGTTGCCGACCAGCCGCCGTTTCTGAATCAGGCAGTTCGCGGGAAAACCGAGTTGGAACCGGAGGAGCTGCTCGACCGTTTGAAAAGCGTTGAGGTACAGATGGGCAGGGAGCCGGCTATAAAATACGGTCCCCGGTTGATCGACGTGGACATCCTTTTTTACGATGACCTGGTGCTGGACGCAAAGGATCTGACCGTGCCCCACCCGCGATTATCTGACCGCGCTTTCGTGCTCGTGCCGCTTGCCGATCTGGCCCCCGATTTGAGCCATCCGATCCTCAACAAAACGGTTAAAGAATTATTGTCAGAAGTGGATACCGCCGGTATAAAGTGGCATGCTCCTGGCGACTGCGGTAAAATCGAAGGATAATCAAGATTTCAACACCAAGGACACCAAGTGATGCACGAAGGACCACTAAGAAAAAATAAGAACCCTTGTGCACTTACGATTCCATTATAACAAGCCATGAGGTGACACATGTCCGATTCCCAAGCTAAACCACTAAACTGGACCGGGGATTCAACCGTTGGCTACTCAGTGGAACGGCGCGCAGATGGCGGCATGAACTATAAATTTTCAGACGTATCCCGCAGGACCTTAGAACACTGGCGCGAGTTTGCCTTGGACCACCTTCTCGATTCGGACAGGTTGACCAGGAACCTGTACGACCTGCGCCAGATCGACAGCATTCCGAGGGAAGCGGTCGAATACGCGGTGGAGGTCGGCAGCGATCCAGCCACCCGTAATATCCGGCTGGCTGTGGTGGTGGCGAATGAACCTGTACGGGATGCTGTCGAGGAAATCGCCGCGCTGGCCAACCCCAGAGGGTTGGAGATCGGGATATTTACCGATATCGAAGAAGCTGAAACCTGGTTAGATCGCCCGCTAACTCTGTTGGTCTAAAAAATGCAGCCCTCCGCACGCTCTGTAAAAGAGAAAAGCCTGGCATGGGGCAGGCGCACCTATTTAATGGGGGTATTAAATATCACCCCGGATAGCTTCTCCGGGGATGGACTCCTGGCCGAAGAGGTGGGGAAGATGGGGGAGGGCGACCGCCTGGCCAGGATACTGGCACAGGCGCGTGATTTTGTCGCCAGCGGAGCCGATATCCTGGACGTCGGCGGCGAAAGCACTCGCCCCGGATCCGTTCCCGTTGGCGCTGCCGAGGAGATCGAGCGAGTCGTTCCCGTCATAAAAGCATTAGCCAAAGAACTGGAAACTTCCAGCGGATTGGATTTCCTCATTTCAGTAGATACTTATAAAGCTGAAGTGGCCGCAGAAGCGCTAAAAGCCGGCGCGCACATCGTCAACGATGTGTGGGGATTGAAGGCAGATCCGCAGCTCGCCTCGCTGGTCGCAGCTCATCGGGTCCCCATCATCTTGATGCATAACCGCAGCTCCTGGGCGCACGCTGAGCTCAAAGAGCGCCTGGGCGGGAGATATGTGGGTGTGCCTTATGAGGATCTACTCGAAGATATCAAGCGAGAGCTGCTGGAAAGCGTGGAGCTGGCGCACGAGGGCGGAGTGTCCGACGAACAGATCATTCTGGATCCCGGGATTGGTTTTGGTAAGACGGTTGAGCAGAACCTGGAATTGCTCGATCGCACGAACGAGATCCGGGAGCTGGGCTATCCGGTTCTGGTTGGTCCATCGCGCAAGTCTTTCATCGGTTACACCCTGGACCTGCCTCCGGACCAGCGCCTGGAAGGGACAGCTGCGGCGGTAGTTATCGCAATCGTGCGCGGCGCCGACATCGTGCGGGTTCATGACGTGGGGTTTATCTCGCGAGTTGTTCGCATGGCGGATGCGATCGTAAGACGTAGAACGTGAAACGTAAGGCGTATTACTCCTCTTGCTCATCCTCCGGCGCCTCAGACTGTTCCTCTCGAACGATTTGCCTTTCAACGACCAGTTCCTCGACGCGCTCCACCTTAGCTGGTCCAGCCAACAACTGGACGCCATAAGCGAAAAGCCCTGCCTGCGTGATTGCCAGCCACACCAGGGCAATGGTGAAGAACCATGCCAGGCTGTCGCTCCAGCGCCGGATTTGCGTCTCCAGGCTGTCCGTTCTTTCCTGTAGTTCTGTAATCACCTCTTGATAGTCGCTGACGACGTTATTGGCCGACCGCAGGCTTTCGTTGATCTGCCGGACGTGCCGGGCCATAATATTGAATTCAGCCTCCATAACAATGATGTTACCCTGGCTGCTGCTGATGTTTTCCTCCATTTCGATCAGCGTTGCCGGAACACCCGCCAGGCTCTCGCTAACTTCGCCAAGCGATTCGTGGAGGGGCACCGGTGGATCGTAATCATCGATCGGAAGAAAAGGAATTCGCGAGATCGTTCTCAGAAAATTTTCGATGACTCGGGCGCTGGATTGCGCCGTATCCAATGCTGTTGTGGTTGCCGTAATGGCATCGGGGAGATCATTTTCCAGTAAGGTGGATATGGAATCAAATGTCGGCCTGCTCGAGCGCAGCGCCCTTCCGGTGGCCTCCAGCGTATGCTGAACCGAGACGACGTCAACCATAGCCTGCGTGAGAGCAGCTTCTGCGACGAAAAGCCCTTGAGAAGTGGCCTCCAGTGCGCTCCTGGTCAATACCACGTTCGAAACAAGGTCATTGGTGAAAGGTTCTTTTATCCGCCATATCTGGACTACCCCCCAGGCGCTGAATAGTATCGCTGCAATCGCGGAGACAATCAACGCCACGCCAAGGATTCGGGCAAAGATTGAATTCATTTCAATTCCTCGATCAACAATATATAAAGAATCATTGCTGGCTTTCCCAAGGGCTTTTGCAAACTAGAAGCATTTTACCACTTCACATGCAGGATCACCGCGTTATAATTTCTTCTCGTGTAACTCCTCAAAAAATGGGGTGTGAGGTTTGCGGGCGTGCGGAGTACGCCCGCAATCCCCCACATTCCACCAAATTATTTACAAGAAAAAGATTGCTATGCACATTCTCGTAACCAATGATGATGGGGTAACTGCTCCCGGACTGCTGGCGCTGGCCAAAGAAATGCGCACCTTGGGCCGGGTTACTATTATGGCACCTGACCGGAATTGGTCGGCTTCAGGGCACGTTAAAACCATGCACCGTCCAATGCGTGTTAAAGAGGTCCAGCTTCCGGATGGCAGCACGGCTCTGGCCACCGACGGTGCTCCCTCCGATTGCGTTGCCCTGGCAATTCTGGGCGTCGTAGAAGAGAGCATCGATCTGGTCGTGTCCGGCATTAACCCCAACGCAAACCTTGGGCATGACGTCACCTACTCTGGAACGGTGACTGCCGCCATGGAGGCCGTGATCTGGGATTTGCCAGGCATCGCCGTTTCGCTGGAGACTCCAGAGAACCACCTGGGTACTTTGGATTACGAACCGGCCGCCCGAGTCGCCAGGCAGGTTGTGGAACGGGTCATCCTGCAAGCTTTACCACCGGAGACCTTGCTCAACGTGAATGTGCCCTATCGATCCTTTGATGAAATCAAGGGGATCAAAATTACCCGCCAGGGTCTGCGGGTCTACCGCGATCGGCTGGACAGCCGTACCGACCCCCGTGGGGTTCCCTATTATTGGATCGGCGGGGAAGCCCCGACCGGCGTCCCGGAGGAGGGCACCGATTTTGGAGCGCTTTCCGACGGATACGTGTCCATTACGCCCTTGCAGCTGGATATGACCGCCTATGAGGCGATGGAAGTCCTGCGCACCTGGGATTGGAGCCGGATAATAGAGAAAGAAAATTCCT
>DATCIL010000025.1:0-2094 GCA_036507795.1 Anaerolineales bacterium
AGAAGAGTGTTGACGAAGCGGTCCATTCGGGTGAGTTCACCAACCGCCATGCCTACACCTCGTCTTCATGGGTCTCCTCTGTACCATATACTCCGATCAAATACCTAAAAACCAGCCTTCCGCCAAAGTAGCCTCCCGCCAGCAGCAGGGCCGCAGCCAGGGCAGACAGCGCCAGGCCGGAGAAAACGATTGGATCCTGGCGCTCGTCCAGCCTGCCGATAAGATTGAATGTCGAAAGAAAGATGGCCAGATCGTTCAGCAGGAAATGCAGCCAGCCGGCTGGATGTGCCCGCGCGCGCGCGATGGTCAGAAAATCGATCAGTCCGGTGACGAGGGCGATGCCGCCAGTCAGCCACCCGCTCAAGATCAACCAGAAAGAAAATTCCGCCCAGTGCGATTCCCCCGTGCGCCAGAACAGCAGGTCGCTGACCAGCGCCGCGCTCAACAATGCGATAGGGAAGTCCACGATCGCTGGATGAATGGGGTGTTTGCGTACAGCCACTGTGCTTACGCTTCCTCGGTTTTTCATGTCTCAACGCTCGCAACGTCAGATGAAAAACAGTTCACTGCGCAGTGGGGGCAATAACAACAATGAGACGAGAAAGTAGAGCGCGATTGTCAACCCTTCCAGCAGAGATGAACGTTCTTCCTTAAATAAAAGAAAAAGGCTGAGTGGAACAAAGGAATACCTGGGCTCTATTAGCCAGATAGGCAATAAGCTGAGCGCGGTGAACGGGTACAGCCAGTAGAAATTTCTCTGGCGCAGCCGGCTAACGCCCAACGAAAGCAGCGACCAGGCAACAGGCAGAAAAAAGGCGCTTTTCAAAACAACTGAGGAAGTGACCGTGATGAGCAATTGATTGCGCAGGAAATAATCGGGGTGCGTGTGGTTGTAAGGGTGGGTGCTTTGAAAGGTCAATAAATACAGCAGATAAGCCACCAGGCCTGCAGGCATGACCCAGAGCTTCTCCCGGGCGAGACGGACGATATCCGGCATGTTAGCGAGGTTTAGAGGCAGAAATAGAAATGCAAACAGGAAGAGCAGGTAGAAGATATTGCCGGTATGCAGGCTCTCCAGCGGCTGCATGTCGTGGTCGGTGAGAGCGATGCCCTGGTTGACCACCAGAAAAACCATGAACAGGCCCAGGCCGAGCCAGTAGAACCAGGTCTGCTTGAGCGACTGCGGAAAGGCGCGCCAATTGAATCCATAGTTGCGGTAATAGATGTAAACTAGCAGGAAAACGAACCAGGCGATATTATTAGTGCGCACGAGCATGCTCAGGAGAGCAACGATCCCCGAGAGGGTATATCGTTCCCACAAAACAAGGTAAAAAGCCAGCAGCACCAGCATCATCGCCAGGACATCGGTGTATAGAAGGGGGAAAAAGGGAAAAAAGAGGGGGAAGAAAGCGTATTGAAACGTTTTGAGCAGAGACGGGCGCGAGTAAACCTTCCAGGTCAGCAGGTAAAACACAATCACCGAGGCAAAGGAGATCCAGGTGGTTACAAATCGCGCCGAATAGATGCCTGTCTTTTGAAAAATGATCAACACAAGGGCGATGAGGGCATGGTAGCCTGGCAAGACGTTCAAGCCCGGCTTTATGCCGAGTTCCCGGTTGAGAAAAATGACGATCTGCTTCCAATTCGCCCCTTCATCGACCAGTTCTGGAGCGCTGCTCATGAAGAAAAACTCAGCCAGCAAGACCAAGAGGAGAAAGAACAGGGCCAGTAGATGCCAGGTCTTCCAACTGGTTTTATATGAGGAGAGAACAGCTCTTTCCGGGATGAAATGGCGAAGCATAACGCCCCCATTTTAATGCATTTCCGGCGAAAGTCCCCGATTCCGGCAGCCAATTCGTATAACCAGCCGATTGGGCGATTAGCTCAATGGCGGCCCCTGGTGGACGAAGTCTGCCCCCTTATCAGGCGGGGCGAAGGGTTCTGCTCCCCCCTTATCAAGGGGGGCTGGGGGTTCTGCTCCCCCTTACCAAGGGAGCCAGCGGTTCTGCTCCGCCCTTAACAAGGGAGCCAGCGGATCTGCTCCGCCCTTAACAAGGGGCTGGGGGTTCTGCTCCCCCCTTATAAAGGGGGGCT
>DATCIL010000026.1:0-7715 GCA_036507795.1 Anaerolineales bacterium
TTTGTAACTCCGCGGAAGTCAGCTTGCCGGCCAGGGCGCGGCTGCCCAGCAGACCCACCAGGGTGCCCTCTTCATCGGTAAAGTCGATGGCTTCCAGGTCCACCGGGAGGGAGAGACCGGATTCTTTGACGGTCCGCAGCGCTTCCAGGGCGGCGAGAACTCCCAGGGCGCCGTCAAAGCGACCGCCGTACGGGACGGAGTCCAGGTGGGAGCCGAGCAGCAGCGTTTTGGCGCCGGCGGGGCCGCACCTAAGGGTTGCGGAGTGGTTGCCGGCACCGTCCTGGTGAAACTCGAGACCGGCTGAATCGATTCGTTCCCTCAGCCAGGCGCGGGCTGCCAGGTGAGCGGTGCTGAGGGAAGGGCGATGGACGCCGCCATCGCCGGTGCTGCCGATCTCGGACAGGGCGTCGAAATCAGCTTTCATACGTGCCGGGTTGATGCGCAGGGATTCTAAACGGGGATCCATTGGAAGATCTTATAGATGACCAAACTTGACAAGTATAGCCCAATTTGCCATAATAGGATCGGGATTGCGGAAAGCAGTTTTCGACATCCGTCCTTTTTTCGCTAGCTAACTCGGGAGGTCAGTAATGAAAGCACGGATCGTTTTCGTAACAATTTCGGTAGTCGCCAGCCTCGCGGCTGCCGCGCTGTTGGTTTTTCTAATCGGCCAGGCGGCGCCAGCTGCCGGTCCCTTTGGCATGGATCATACCAGGGACGCGGCTGCCGGTGGGGATGGATCAGCGCTGGCTGTCAGCCGCGTGATCTCAATCCCCTTCGGCATTGATGCGTCCTTGCAGGTTTCCGAAGGCGGGCAGATCGTGACTGTAACAGGACATGGAGACTGCCAGGGGGGTGAGACTTTCAGAGTAACTGTAAAAGTAAGCCAGGATGCTTTCAACGGGCTTGCCGTCGGCCATACAGAAGGCGATTGCACTACCGTGGAAAGTGAAGGTTGGTCAGTCCAGGTCAATACGCCAGGATCGAAAACCTTCTCCGAAGGCGCCGCGCTGGCCTGCGGCAGAGTGGTCGTCCACTTCGACCAAGAGGGCGCCATTGTTCACGATTGGTGCAAAGAAGTAACGCTGCAGTAGGAGAAGCATTAGCTTTTAGCAAGCAAATCCTCGTATAAATGAGCTATCTGAGAGACCATTCGCAGGAGATCGAATTCTTTCAGGGCGAATTGCTGCCCGTACCTGCCCATGCTTTTACGCCGTTCGGCGTTCTGGAGCAGTTCCAGGCAGCGGGAAGCGAGGCAATCCAAATCTCCGGGCGGGCAGAGAAAACCGCTTTCCCCATCCCCGATAGCCTCGATCGTCCCGTCGGCGCGATTGGCGATGACCGGCACACCCATTGCCAGGGCCTGGGGGATTACGCGAGGCAAACCTTCCCAGAGTGATGTCAGCAGGAACACGTCCATGGCGGCGATCAAATCGGGCACGTCCCGCCGCAGGCCGGTAAGGATGGTGCGATCGGCAAGACCTTTTTGTGCGATCAGGGCTTCGACCTGGGACCGCAGGGGGCCGTCGCCGACCAGGAGAAAATGACAGTCGGGCAGCTGTTCGCTGACCTGGGCAGCCACGCGCACCCAGTCGAGGGGATTTTTTTGCGCGGAAAAGCGTCCCACATTGCCCAATACGACGGCATCGGCGGGCAGGCCCAGTTCCCGGCGCACTGCCTGGCGGTCGATATGTTCAGGGTTGAATTCTTCCAACGGGATGGCGCTGCGGATCAGGTGGTACTGGTGGACCCGGCCGATGCCGGCTTGAAGGCCCTTATCGATGTCACTTTCGGCGACCACCACCAGCGCATCGGTAAATGAGGCTGCTATTCGCTCCAGGAGAATATAGATCCTCCGGGTCCATGGGGACATATGCGGGTGAAAGCTCCAGCCATGCACGCTATGGACGATCACTGGCACGTTTGCCAGCCGGGCAGCCAGCCTGCCGAGTATGCCTGCTTTAGAGCTATGCGTGTGGACAATTTGGTAGCCCCGGGAATTCATCAGCCTGGTCAGTGTGATCAACGCCCGCAGATCGTGGAGCGGATGGATCTGCCGGACCAGGTCGGGCAAAATGGTGAGTGGGACGCCCCGCTGCCGCACTTCCCCGATGAGACTGCCCTCGCGGCCGGTCTGTGGACCCGAGACGACCTCCACCTGGAAGCGACCTTTATCCAGCAAGGCGGCGGTGTACATGGTGTTCTCCTGGGCGCCGCCGACGATCAGGCGGGTGATGGCGTGCAGGACCGGGACCGTCACTGCCATGCTTCAACCGCCTCGCGGTAAACCTGCACGGTTTGGCGAGCGCAGGCCTCCCAGGTAAAGCGCCGGGCGCGCTTCAGGCCCCTGGCGACCAGTGCAGCTCTTTGGTTTCGACTGGGATGAGCAGGCGTTTCACCTCCAGCTACCATTTGGGACATCGCCTCGGCGGCCTGCTCGGGGCTGCCGGTTTCAACCAGCAGCCCGGCGTCACCGACCACTTCGCGAAAGGCAGGGGTGTCGGCGGCAACCACAGGAACGCCGCAGGCCATGGCCTCCAGGACGGGGAGTCCAAAGCCCTCGTAGAAGGAAAGGCTAACAAATGCCTGGGCGCCGTAGTAGAGATAAGTTAGCTCCCGGTCTGAAACGCCTTCAAGAAAGTGCACCTTCTCGGCCAGCCGCAATTCATCCACCAATTTCTCTGGTTCGCGGTAGCCGCCATAGCTTTTGCCAACAATAACCAGGTGGTGGGGTCCGCCTGATTTCGTAGAAAAATGTTGGAAGGCGCGCAGCAGCCCGGGAATGTTTTTGTGAGGGCGGCGCTCGCCGACGAAGAGCAGAAAGGGCCTGGTTAGACCGAGGCGACGTAGCCAGGTTTCCATCTCACCCGAAGCAGGCGGCCGGAAGAACTGTTCCGCCACGCCTTCGTGGATGACGGCTATCTTGCCCGGATCGGCGCTCAAATAATGTACCAGGTCCTGGCGAGTGCTGTGAGAGACAGCAATGACGCCCTGGGCCCGCCGGACGGTGAACGACATCAAGGCTTTCACGAGCAAGCTCTTAATCCTGCTCAAGTTGGGGAAAAATTCTGGCCGGGCAATGTATTTCAAATCGTGGATCGTGGCAACGACAGGACCGGGGACGGTAAGGGGCAGGTCAAAGTGCGGATAGTGAAGGACATCGGGTTTGCGGCGGCGCACCTCAGCCGGCAAGACCCATTGCTGGCGGTAATCCATGGGCCCGGCGGGCAGCCGGTGCAGTTTCAGCCCGCTCCCTTGAAGATCCCAGACCGGGTGTTCTCTGGGGAGCTCGGGTTGAAGCCATAGCTCGAAGGAACAATCCTCATCCAGGGTGCTGAGGGCGCGGGAAAGACCGAGCAGGTAGCGACCCACGCCGGTCATTTCCGGCAGTAGCATGCGGGCATCGATGGCGATTTTCATGCGATCTATTCCAGATATCCGAGCCATCTCAAACGGTTCCTTAATTCCTCGTCAAGTTCCAAATGCTCATTCTCCATTTCTGAAAAGCGTTCGTCTGAATCCTTAAATAATGAGATGGCACGTGCCAGCAGTCCAGTGAGTAGACCAGGATATTCTCCGGCCAAATTTTCGGTTTCGCCCGGATCTTCCAGATGGTTGTAGAGTTCAGAATTAAGGACTTCAAGTGTGTCGTGTCTAAAGCGAGTGATAAGTGTCCAACCCTGTTTGCGCAGGCTGGCCAGCCGCTCCCTCTCTTGCCTGAATTCGACGGCGCTGACGGCCTCCAGGTCTTTTGGAGACCGGCGATCGACAGTCAGGAGGCTTATCCCTTCCAGATTATCAGGAGCAGGCACGCCGGCGATATCGAGCAGGGTAGGGGCAATATCGATGTGGCGGACAGGCGATTTTTCCACCTGCGCACGGCGGACGTCCGGATCATAAAGGACCAGCGGGACATGTATGTTTTCCATATAGAGCGCCGGCTGATGAAAAAAACTGCCATGTTCTCCAAAAGCTTCGCCATGATCCGACGTGAAGAGGATGGCTGTCTCCCGGCTTATCACGGTTAACAACCGGCCAATCTGTTCATCAATATATTCAACGGCCTGAAGATATCCGGATTTTAGGGCCTGTTGCTCGCGGGCGGTCACTCGATCAGGATGCTCGCGGCTTTTGTGGGCCAGGCGAGCATTATACATCCAGTTTTGCCGGTCCCAGGGGCCAAAAAGGCGCGGGCGGGACAGGAAATAGGGCCAGTGTGTATCCATGTAATGTAGCCACACAAAGAAGGGAGAGCGGGCCCGCTCAAGGACTTGGATGGCAGCATCGGTGACAGTTTTGGCATCCGGATAGGGAGGATAGATCAGCCCGCCGCCAAACAGGCCCAGCAGGTTGTTGATTGCGACAACCGGAAAGCTATGGGCCGCCGGTTTGATCGAAGACAGGTCCCTGTAAACTGAATAGCCGCGCTGGTAGCCAAAGTGTTGAGAAAGCCAGGGGTTCGAATTTACGCCCAGGGTAACATAACCGTGGCTCTGTAACCTCTCCACAAAATTCGGGCGCGAGGGCTGAAAACTTTGGGAACCGCCGAACTGCCAGGGATAGGCGCCGCTAAATATTGCTGCAAAAGCGGTTTTGGTGAAGTGTCCATGGGCGAATGCGTAGCGGTAGCGGGTGCCCTGAGCGGCTAAGCTATCCAGATGGGGCGTATGAGCAGGACCGCCATAGCATCCCAGCCCATCTGGCCGCAAGCAGTCGATGGTAATGAATAAGAGGTCTTTTGGCGAAGCATTCATGGGCCGCGATCGAGCCATGAGTTACGCAGAGAAGCGATCATATTAAGCGCCTGCCTGAATTCCAGCGCAAGGAGGGTGGCGCTATAAGCTGTGGTAAACACCACTAACTTGAGCAGGGCCGAGAGCCAATCGTTGAGGGAGAAGAGGTCAAAGAAAAAGATTGCACCGGTCGAAGATAGAGCCAGCAGCAGAGCAAGCGCAGGGACGGCGAAGAGTTTAATCAAAGAAAAATCGACATACCCGCGGGCCTGGAACAACAACAAGGCTATGCCAACCAGCAGCATGAGGTCTACTGCAAGGGCGACCCCCGTGATCCCAAAGGGAAGTCCCAGGAAAAAGAGACCCGCGACCATTACGACCAGCTGAACAGTGCGGGCGGCTACGATCCGGTCAGGGCGGCCGACCGCCACGAACAGGTCGGCGACGGTTAATTTTATCGGATCTAACAGGGTAAAGATTAACATTAACCGGAAGGCAGCCAGCATCGGCAGCCATTTCTCGCCCAGGGCGATGCGGATGAACTCGGGCGCCATCAAAGCCAGCAGGCCAGCCAGGAGGAAGCCCGTGCGGACCAGGAAGGCATTTGTGCGGAAGAATGCTTTTGATAATCTCTGGCGATCCTCTTTCAGTTCGGCATAAGTACCTCCGGCGACTGCGTTGATCGGGTAAGCGATAATTTTTCGCGGATAGGTGGCGAACGTGTACGCCCGAGAATAGAAGCCTAACGGTGAGGCGCCCAGGAAGAATCCGGTCCACAAATCGTCTAGCCGATCGAGCGCTCTCAAAAGTATTGTCGCCAACAAATTACGGCTGCCGAATCGCAGAAAATAAGCGATTCTGCCCGGGGTCCAATTAAGCGACGGTTTCCATACCGGGTGCCATAGGTAGAGGAAGATCACGCGGAGAACGGCAGTGACGATATTGGTCGCCAACAGGGCCCATAGTGTGGCGCCGCTCAACGCAAGCCCAACCGCGATGACGGTCGTAAAAAGATCGTCGAGAACGCTGATGACGGCCAGGCGACGGTGAATAACCCGGCGAACGAGAATAAGCTGCGCTGTATCGGTTGCATGGAGAACGACGGCGGCGCCGAGGATCACAAACAGCGCCAGGCGAGTGGTACCGCGGAAAGCCAGGGTTGCAACCGCGAACATTACGAGTGCCCAGAGGAAGGTGGAAATCAGCTTTAATGTAAAATGGGTTGCAGCTGCCTGATCTTCGTCCGCGGTTTCGGGAGAGCGGTGCAGCATTGCGCCGTCGAGTCCAAAATTTGCGAAAACACCGCTCAAGTTTGCGATGGAGGTGGCAAACGCGTATATCCCGAAGGTCTCGACCGGCAGGAGTCGCGCCAGGAGAATACTTCGGGCGAGTGCAATGAGGATCTGAAAGGCATTGCTCGCAAAGTTCCAGGATGCCGCGGCGAGACTGCGTTTAGCGATGCTTTCCATCAAGGAGGGTATTATAATCTCTGGCGTGTTAGTATAATTTGTCGTTGAATACTCGCTCACAGAGCCGCTTCTCCTGCCGCTCACAGCGCCGTTGCCGCTGCGCTTAGGGCGCAATCCGGCGGCAAGACGCCGCCGAGGACGGCGGCGGGAGCGTGGTAAGGGATGCTGTTTGCCCGCCTGCAGCGCCTTGTTTTGTCTCGCGCACGGCATCGCTTCTCCTGCCGCTCACAGCACCGTCGCCGCTCCGCTTAGGGCGCAATCCGGCGGCAAGACGCCGCCGAGGACGGCGGCTGGAGCGTGGTAAGGAGTGCAGTTTGCCCGCCTGCGGCGCCTTGTTTTGTCTCGCGCACGGCGTCGCTTCTCCTGCCGCTCACAGCACCGTCGCCGCGGCGCTTAGGGCGCAATCCGGCGGCTGGAGCGTGGTAAGGGATGCCGATAGTTTTGACGAGGAAGCAATCGATCGATGACCGGTTCTACTGCAGAAAAATTGAAGCGCAAGGCGCAAAGCTTATTCGGCGAGCGCTGGTTCTATAGACTCGGTTACTATTACTTGCTGACCCAGCCCGAGTTTCGAAATAGCATCCGGCGCCTGCGCCAAATGAAAGACCAACATTCGGGAGAGAGATGCTTCATCATCGGTAATGGAGCAAGCCTGCGAAGGATGGATTTATCCCCTTTGGCGGATGAAATTACCTTCGGCCTCAACCGAATCTACTTGATATTCCCCAAACTCAATTTTTTCCCGACCTATTACGTGGCCGTTGATAAACTCTATATTCAGCAATGCGCCGACGAGATTGCCGCTAATGTACCTTCTCTCAAATTTACCAGCTATGATGCCAGAAGATGGATCGATTTCGGACCCGACCGGATCTTTCTCTTCTCACGCGAGGGTCCCCGTTTTTATCCTGACATCACAAAAGGCATCTGGCAAGGTTCTACAGTCACTTATGTAGCCATGCAGATCGCCTATCACATGGGATTTGATAAAGTGATTTTAATAGGGGTTGATCATTCCTACTCAACTTCAGATAGTCCCAGTACAAACTTAATCGGCACCGGTGATGATCCTGACCATTTCGACCCAGGTTATTTAAAGGAAGGATTTCACTGGCGACCTCCGGATCTGGAAACCCGTGAAATTGCTTATCGTCTGGCAAATTCCAGTTATGCACGAGCAGGGAGAGAGATCCTGGACGCAACGGTGGATGGACAATTAGACATCTTCCCGAAAGTGGAATATGAATCCTTGTTTCATTAACATCGGAAACGCCGCCGAGGACGGTCATAAGAATGACTCAGGCGGGAGCGTGGACATGGGGATGCCGATTGTCCGCTCACAGCGCCGTCGGCGCTGCGTTTATAGCGCAATCCGGCGATCAGAGGGCGGCGGGAGCAGGTTTTGCACTGAAATATGACCAAAATGGCTGAGCCAGACATTCCGCTCGTGACGATCGTCACACCCTCGCTAAATCAAGGCGCCTTTCTAGAAGCTGCGATCCGTTCCGTCCTG
>DATCIL010000027.1:0-22008 GCA_036507795.1 Anaerolineales bacterium
CGCAGGCTGAACTCAAATGTGGCGAAGAGCGGCAAGAAGAAATACAGGAAGCCCAGGATAAAGATGATCCAGGCAAATAGGTTAAACCTTTTCATCGCAGCCACCTCCCGGCTCTCCGCTGCATCTGTACGTAGCCCAGCATGACCAATGACATGATCACGATCATGCCTAAAGCCAGGGCGTTGCCAAGGCCCGGATTGTAGAGCACATCGCCCTGGATCTGGGCTCCGATCAGTATGGAGACCAGATTGATAAAGCTGCCCGAGAAAGCATAAGCCGTGGCATAAGCGCCGAAGGCGTTGCCGAAGAGCAGGATGGTCGTACCCAGCAGGGTCGGCAGCAAGATCGGAAAGGCCACGTATCGCCAGTACTGCAAGGGTGTCGCTCCGAGATTCTCGCAGGCCTCGCGCCACTCTCGGCGGAGACCATCCAGCGCCGGCGCCATGATCAGCAGCATCAAGGGGAACTGAAAGTACATATACACGATGCTCAGCCCCAAAGTGTTGTAGATGGTGAAGCCGCGCGCCTGGAGATCGATCCCGAACTGGGTGTTCAGCATGCGGGTGATCAGCCCGGCGTTACCCATGGTGGCGACGAAGGCGAAAGCGAGCGGCACGCCTGCGAAGTTGGAGGCCACGCCGGAGAAGGTTACCATGAAGGTGCGTAGCTGCCGGGGCAGGCCGCCGAGGATAACCGCGTAAGCCAGCAGAAAGCCGAAAATGGCCCCGCCCACCGCGGTGATCAGGCTGATGCTGAGACTGGACTTATAGGCGTTGATGATGTCTCTCTGCGTGAAGAGCGCGATGATGTTATTAAAGGTGAAGCTTCCATCCACGGCCTGGAAGCTGCGATAAAAGATCGTGACCGACGGCAGAAGCAAGAACATCAAGGCGAAGAGGAAGAACGGTGCCACGCCAACCCACGCCCACGAAAACCTTTTTTCGGCGGGGCGCGCCGTAAGCGCGCCCCTTTGAACCGTGGCTTTTGGATCTGTCGTTGTAACCTTCACGATAAGCGCCTCCTAGCCTTCCCCAAGGACAACCCGGCGCCAGTTCTCGGTGATGCGCTCGTTGTAATCCTGCAGCTGCTCGACGGCCGGGAAGACGGCGACTTCATAAGATTCGGCCGGCGGGAGCTTGGCGGCCAGGTCCGCCGGGATCACGCCGCGGCTGGCCATGTCATTGAAGCGGATGGGGTGGGCATAGCCTTTGAGGTAGATCAGTTGGCCTTCATCGGACATGACGAACTCCCACCACAGGCGAGCAGCATAGGGATGCGGGGCATAAGCGCTGATGCCGCCGGCGTAAGGTCCCGCCAGGACGCCGGTCTTGGGCACGATGATCTCCAGTTCAGGGTTGCCCGCCAGGGCATCGCGATTGGCCAACGCCAGGTAGTCCCATTCGATGGTTATGGGCGTCTCGCCCTGGGCGATCTTGCCCTGGTCGGAGATGACCGGGATCCAATTTCCCGCTGTGTTCATCTCCTTCCAGAATTCGAGGCCAGCCTCCGGCGCCGCCTCGATGTCGCCGCCGCTGCGGGAAAGCCCAGCAGCCAGGACGGATTGTACCGCCTGGTTGGACTTGAGCACGTCGCCGGCCAGGGCGACTTTGCCCTTGTATTCTGGCCGCAGCAGGTCGTCCCAGTCTTCCGGCATGGTCTGAATCAGGTCCTTATTGACCTCGAAAACGAGCACGCCGTAGTACTCGCCCCACCAGTGCCCGTCCGGATCCTTGACGTCCTCGGGGATGCTGTCCCAGGTCGAGACCTTATACTTGGCAACCAGGCCATCAGCCATGGCGGTGGCGGTGTGACCCACGCCAACGTCGATGACGTCGGGTGCCTGGGGACCCTTACTCTCCTTATTGGCCCGGATGGCTTCGAGCTCATCCGCTGAGCCTGCGTCCGGGTTGAGCTCATTGATCTGCAGGTTGTACTTCGACTTGTATGTCGAAATCATTTCGCCGTAGTTGGCCCAGTCATGCGGCAGGGCGATGGTGGTCAGGCTGCCCTCCGATTGAGCGGCGGCAACCAGCTGGTCCAGCGGAATTGCGTTTCCGCTGGTCAAATCCGGTAGAGCGACTTCTGCTTCTGGCGCAGCTTGAGGGGCACATGCCGCCAGTATGGCGGATCCACCGGTTACAGCGCCAAACTTCAAGAACTCACGCCGGGTTAATCCTCGGCGGGGGGTTTTGTTCTCAGACATTTCTTCCTCCGTGTAATTGAATATTGAAATCCGATACCGATGAAAGCTTGAATTACTGGTTGGTGGATTTTCTCTATTCACCTCCTGACCAAAGAGAGTGATTCTCGATCGGAATCCGGCCTGGCGGTGGCCACCTCATGGGAGCTGGACCGCACGCATTTCGGCCAGGCGCGAGTATCGATCCCAAGCGCCTATGTCGTTCGCGGAGCCGTGGTAGGTTGTCTTCAAAAAGGTTTGGGGGACAGCCAGTTCCTCTTTCACGGGTTTGTCATGGTTTTGAAATTCCGTTGATAATTGAATCTGGCCTGCTCGGATCAATGGAAGAACTGTAAAGCAGTCGTAGAATTCTATCATCTTCGCAAGCCGGAGTCAATTTGTTTGGTATTCACCTCCACGGCTTTCCTAAAGTCGGAAAACCTTGCCGGGTGTCATTGCTGACAGCCTCTCCTCCCCCCTTATCAAGGGGGACGGCCTCTGCTCCCCCCTTTCTAAGGGGGGCTGGGGGGGATTCTCCTCCCCCCTTATCAAGGGGGCGGCGACAAAGAGCGTCGCTCGGGGGATTCTCCTCCCCCCTTATCAAGGGGGGCTGGGGGGGATTCCGATCTCATTCCACCGGAATTGCCTTGTAAACCTTGGATACGTCGATGCCCTGCCGGCGCCGAAGAGCGCTGAAGCCGAAGTAAATGACCGCAGCCAGGCCGTAGTTCACCAGCATGAAGAGCATTGAACTGACGTTTGACCAGCCGATGGCGTAATAGGCAAAGTCGAAGGGCGGCACGTGAGGATCCCAGAACCATTCCACCAGCAGCCAGTCCAGGAAAACGAAGAAGATCAAGCCCGCCAGGGTGACAAGCGGCAGCTTGACACCGGCCAGGACTCTCCTGCCAACGTAAGACAGCAACCACAGCATGACGGCGGCGTTGACGATGGTCAGCGCGGTCACCAAAAGCACGATCAACCAGGTCAACCCGCTGGCGCCCATCGAGCCCAGGTTGGACAGCACGGTGTAGGCATAGGTGAACGAAGTGTAGATCAGGTAGACAACCCCGCCGGCGAACACGACCGTCACCAACCCACCCAACCAGGAAGGCATGGTGTACTTGGAGACCGGCGACCCCTCGAACACATCCTTCGTGCGCCAGGGCATGACGATGGCGGCTACGGTGGTGCCCAGGAAGGTTACTGCGATGACCAGGGTGGCATCCAGCACCAGGCTCTGGAAGTTGAGGATATTGTTGGAGTACAGGAACGAAACGATGATGGAGGGGATGACCATCAGCATCAAGGCTGCGATGGGTGTGCGCGTGCGCGGTTCAACCGCCGAGACCCACTCGGGAAGCATGCGATCGAAAGCGGCGGCAAATATCACCCGCGTCGAGCTCAGGAAGACTGTGCCGGACCAGCCGAACCACCACATGCTCATCAGCAGGATGACCAGGAACTGGATCAACGGGCTGTTGACCATAAAGGCCGCGAACAGGGCTGGGTACGGCCAGAAAGGTAGCGGCGGGGCTGTCTCTGTGTAGCCCCAGGTGTAATTCCAGAATGCGCCGTTAGCTCTGTTGTAAAAGTCCCAGCCCAAAGTCTTGCCGATCAGGAGGAAAAAGATCACCGCAAGGACCGCGGTGACGATGACCGCCGCGGTCATACCCCAGAAGTTGCGCTTGTAGTCCGAAGCGCCGCGCACTTCACCATACAGGGTGGAGCCCCAGTTCGGCCACAGGTTGAAGAAGACGATCATGGGAATCAGCGCCAGGCTGGCGCCAAAAGCCAGGTTGCTCAGCGGGCTGGCGACGGTGCCCGCTTCTTCACCGGCCGCCAGGGTGGCCTGGTAAAGATCCTGTGAGGCATCCGCGCCGAACATCTGCGGCGCGATCGCGTTCAGGTTGCTGACGAACGCCTGGTTGCTGCCGAAGAGCAGGAGCAGGAAGACAGCCGCCAGGCCGATCATTCCGCCCCAGAAGCAGATCTTCTGCACCCGGGCATACCACTTCATGCCCACAGCAATGTAGATGAACACGAGCGCGCAGAGCAGCAAGGCGCCGATCAACAGTCCATTCGAGGAGCTGGTGAACCACAGCGCCGTATCGCGGGCGCCGGCGATCGCCAGCAGGGGTGTGATGACTTGATAGACCAGCATCTGGGCGTACAGCGGCACCCACAGCCACAAGATAAACCACCAGCCGGTGACTGAAAGGACGAAGCCGATGCCGCGTCCCAGGATGCGGCTCTGCCAGACGTAGTCGCCACCGGCCCGCGGCATTGCCGATATCAGGCTGGCGTAAACGATCACTTCGAAGATCGTCAGGACCGCGCCCACGATGACTGCCGTCAGCAAGTTTCCTTCGAAATAGTAGGTAAAGGAGAAAATGTACAGACCGAGCGTGATCAGGTTGATCGAAAAGGTGGCGTAGATGAAGGCGTCGAACATCGACCACGATCGCACCAGACCGCTCGCCTTGCGCACGAAAAGGGTGACTTCGCTCATAAGATTACTCCTTGGCAAATGTTGTTATTGCCCTTGAGTTTGCCATTCTCAGTGGGCAAACCTGGAACCGGTTGGAAAAGCGCGGTACTGAACTTTCATTGCTGTTGATCGCTGCCCTCCTTTCTCTCTAAATCCCGGATATCACCCGGTCGTAAGAATATAAGCGCCTACTTTTTTCGGCTTGAGTTCGATCACCGCCCCGTGCAGGATGCCCTGTTCGTACATGCTTCCAGGGTTGATGCACAGGGTGCGTTTAAATTTTCGTGTGCCCTTGCCCTCGTGGATGTGCCCGTGCAGGCCAAGCAGGGGCTGGTATTTCTCAATCACCCGGAGCACGGAATGGCTGCCGACCGGCACCAGTGAGCGCCCGGCATAAGCGGGACGCAAATCCTTGGTCAGTTCAGGCGCCTCATCCAGCCCGCTGCCAAAGGGAGGCGCATGCAGGTTGAAGATGGCGTTTTGGACGTCCCGGACCCTGGCGATAATGCTCTCGATGCGCCGGAGCAGCGCCTCTTCGGATTCTTCGCGGTGGGTGTCCCAGGGAGTCGGGTTCGACCAGCCGGAACTGGCCATCTCGTGATGGTCATCCAGTTGAATTACCCGCCCTTCCGCTAACTTGACGCTCTTCGAGGCGCCGATCACTCTGTCGATTTCAAAGATGTCGTCGTTGCCCGGACAGACGTAACACTGGATGCCGGTGCCAGCCAGTTTGTCATCCGCGTATTCCATCCAACGTTCAACGGTTTTGACGACGTGCTTCAGGAATAGTTCATCCGAGCGACCCGCGGTGGACGAGATCTCGTTCACCTCGTCCGGGTCGGTAACCAGGGGGTAGTACCCGCGGTTTTGGATGGTCTGCGCCATCTTCTCGACCTCTTCCTGGCCTTCCAGGATGGTCTCCTGTTCCAGCAGCGTAACTTTGAACCTGTCGTTGCCCTGCGCGATTATCGGCACGATGGCTTTGCCGGTCATGTCGCCCCCTAGAATAAGAACCTCGGTTTCGTAGAACTTGCCGGCGTTGATGAATTTCTTCCAGCAGATTTCCGATCCGTGAACGTCAGTGGCATAGAATATCTTCATCGCATTCTCCTCGTACGCACTCGCTGCTCGACGACGACCGGTTTCCAACCATCGGGGAGCGTTACGTCGCCGGCAACCAGCCCCTCAAATTCTGCCCGGATGCGGGCGTCGACCTCGGACGAGAAAACCGCCGGGTTATCCCGGCTCAATATTTCCTGGACCCGCCGCATGGCCCGCCCGCCGGCATCCAGGGAGCCGTTCCGCATCCAGACATCCCGCGTCTCCCGGTCCGCAATCGTGGGCAGGAAAGCCGCGGTTTTCATGCGTTCGAGGGTATGCCAGCTGTCCATGAACATGCCCGCCGGTCCCATCTCGGCAATCAAGTCCAGCGCCAGATTATCCTGGCTGAACTCCAAACCCCGCTTAATCCTCTTCATCATCTGGGCGATTTCGTCGTCGATCACCGCCTTGGCGAAGTCAAAAGCCATGAGCGCATCCAACAACCCCCCCATATTGAACATATTGACACCGGCGAGCAAACCGGCAACCGTGGACATTCCCGTTTCATAGCCGGCCTGGGCGTCGTTGATCTTCGAATTGGTGAGGCCGATGTAACCGCCGCAGGGCACGTTATAGAAGCGCGCCATCTGGGCAAAGGCCATGTGCAGGATCCCGCACTCGATGCCGCCGGAAGCGTAGGCGCCGCTGCGCATATCGCCGACTGTCGGCAAAGTGCTGTAGATCAACGGCGTGCCTTCCCGTACCATCTGCATCAATACCCCGGCCGCCAAAAACTCGGCGTTGCCCTGCGCCAGGGTGCCAACCAGGGTGAGCGGCGAGGTCAGGCCGGCGTTGGGCACGATGCTGGGGTAGACCGGCAGACCCAACCCGGCAAAAAACATCAACAATTCCGTGGAATCGAAATCCATGGTCAGGGGCGAGACAACCGGGCAGAAGTGGGTGGTGATAAAGGGGTGGGCGCGGTAGGCTTCTTCGCTGCCTGCGATCAGAGCGCCGAGCTTCAAGAGCTGGTCGGCGTCGTCCTGGTTGGGAGCGTTGCTGCGCACCGGCTTCAGGCAGTTCTTCACCGCCGGATAGAGCCGGCTAAGGGTGAACTGGCCTTCCGGGGCATCATCCGCCAGGGTCGAGATGGAAAAAACGTCGTAGCCAGGCAGCTCGTTGATCAGGAAAGCGATGCGGGCGATGTCGTCGGAAGTGGCGCGGCGCTCGTAGCCGGCAACCGGATCGACGATGTTAGGGGCGGAGCTGCCCGTAATGATTATCGGGCCATCTTCCGGAATGGTGCGGTCAAACCGGGGGTCGCGGCCGTGGAAGGTAAAACTGGATGGAAAAGCGGCGCGCAGCTCCTCCACAACGCGGCGGGGAAACCTGACGATTTGGGTCTCGAGATCGACCGGGCAGCCATGCTGCTCGAACCGCGCCCTGGCCTTTTCGTTGCGCACCAGCAGGCCGACTTCTTCGAGAATTTCGAGAGAAGCTTCGTGGATTTGAGCGACCTGTTCTTCCGTTAGAAGGGTTGCAAATCTGATCATTCTAAGATATCCCTTGTCAAGCGTTCGATTTTTAGTTCATTTGCCAGCTGCCATACATCTGCCAACGGCGAGAGCTGCAGACCGATGCGAGCGCATTTGAGGGAGGCCGAGGCCACCGCGAAACGGGCGATGTCTCCCAGCTCCCAGCCCCGCAGGTAGCCATAGATAAAGCTGGCCGAAAAAGTGGCCCCAGCCCCGCAGCCGTCGAGCACATCGACATGCGGCGCGCGCACCTGCAAGACCTGGTCCTGGCTGGCGACCAGGCAGCCATCGCCGGCCAGCGTGATCAGGGCGATTTGGACTCCTTCGGCAAGCAAATTCTGGGCTACCGCCAGCGGGGATTCACGCCCCAGCTGGGCAGCATCCGTCACCGCCTGACAGAAGGTCGCGCGGCCGGCGTAGCGGGAGAGGACATCCGGGTCTGCGTGTCCGTGTTCCAGGTTGAGAAACACCGGGATGTCCAGGCGGATGGCCTCGTCCATGGCACGCAGGATGTGGTCGCCATCATACCAGTCGACGTAAAGCACACGCGCGCCGGCCAGCAGGGAAAGATCGGCGCTGTCCAGGGTTTTCAGCACGTGCGGTTCGCGCTGCCAGAAATAGGTCCGGGCGCCGGTGAGGTCGGAGATATCCACCTCTAGAGGGGTGGCAATCTGGCGCGATAGGCGAACGTTTCCCAGCACTCCCTTCTGTTTGAGCTGCCGCACGATGCGCCGGCCGCGAGGATCGTCTCCCAGGGTCGTGCCGATCAACCCGGTTTGCACGTCCCAATCGCGCAGCAGGCAGGCCACGATAGCGGCGTCGTCGAAGATATATTCGCTGGCGCCCCGGATCAGCGCTCCCGTATTGTGCGGCGGCAGTTCATCAACCACCAGGATAACCACCGGTGTGATCATGCCGAAACCGACCACTTCGGGAATAGCGGTCACGACCGGACCCGTTCGCCCTTCGGATCAAACAAAACCGCCGCAGCTACCTCTGCTTCGACGTGACGGTCGAAGGAATCGACATTCAGCCGGACCCCGGGCTGGGCGAGCTCGATGGGTAAGTAGGCGTAGAGGATATTGCGCTGGAGCGTGTAACCGTAGCCGCCGCTGCGCACGCGGGAGATCACCTTGCCGTCCAAATAGAGGGCTTCTCCGCCATAGAGCGGGACATAGGCTTCATCCTCCAATACCAGCGTGCACAGCTTTCGTTTCAAACCCTCTTCCTTTACCTTGAGGAGCGCCTGGCGGCCGATAAAGTCGCCCTTATCCAGGCGGACGCAGAAACCCAGGCCGGCAGCGTATGGATTTTCCAGGGGCGTAATATCTGCAGTGAAGTAGCGATAGCCTTTCTCCAGCCGCAGAGAATCCAGGGCTTTGTACCCTCCGGCGATCAGCTCAAATTCTCGACCGGCGGCAACCAGCGCGTCCCAAACCTGCACGGCGCGCTCCGGCGGGATGTACAGCTCCCAACCCAACTCGCCGACATAGCTGACCCGCTGGGCCAGGACCTTCACGCCGTGGATGTCGATCTCCTCGGCACGCAGGTACGGGTGAGCCTGGTTAGACACGTCGCTGTCGCTGGTCTTTTCTAGCACCTGGCGCGCCAGCGGACCCCACAGGGCAATACAGGACCAGTCCAGGGTCACATCGCGGATCTCGACCGGTGCGCCGGCCGAATCAGCGTGCATGCGGATCCAGGCAAGGTCGTTGCCGATGAAAGAAGACCCGCTGATCAGCCGGAAGCGATCCTCGGCCAGGCGGGTGATGGTGATATCCGCCTCGATGCCGCCACGCATGTTCAGGAATTGAGTGTAAACGGCGCTGCCGGTTGGCCGGTCCAGGTCATTGTCGGCGAGGCGCTGCAACAAGTCCAAGGCGCCCGTTCCGCTGACTTCGATCTTGCCGAAAGAGCTCAGGTCGTATAGAGCAGCGCGTTCACGAGTCGCCTGGTGTTCGCGCCCGACAAGGTCAAAATAAGGCGGCTTTGTCCAGCCCCAGCTGCGCTGGTCAGCGCCCATCATGCGCCAGGGTTTACCAGGGCGGAAATAGTTCACGCGCTCCCAGCCGAATTTCTCTCCGAAGACTGCTCCAAGATCCTGCAGGCGGGAATGCAGCGCGCTCAGGCGGTAAGGGCGCGCCCACTCATTCTCGTCATTGGGGAACCGCAAGCGATAATAATATTTAACGCCTTCCCGCGTGCGCTCGGCAGCGTAGAAGGGGTTGTCATAATAGTTACCAAAACGAGCGGCGCGAAACTCATACACGTCCAGAGAGGGTTCTCCGTCGACGATCCACTCCGCCAGCAGCCTGCCAATCCCGCCGGCGCCGCCGAAGCCGTTCAAAGACACCCCGGCCGCGATCCACAGGCCACGCGCCCCCGGCACCGGGCCAATCAGCGGTTTGCAGTCCGGAGTGTACGCGCCGGGGTGGCAGATCAAGGAGATGATCTCCGCCCGGTCAAGGAAGGGGATGCGCCGGATGGCGCCTTCCATGAGCTGCTCGAAGCGATCGTAGTCTGGCGGGAGGGCCTGCCCGTCATGCTCCCAGGGAACGCCGTCGATCCAGCGCGCAACTGGATTGGGCTCGTAGCCGCCAATCACCAGGCCACCCGCTTCCTCACGCATGTAAACCAGGTTATCGGGATCCCGCAAACAAGGCGTGTTGTGGGTGAATTCGTTTCCGCGTACGGCTTTCAAGGCGATGTGCTGGTGGTCCACCGGGGTGGATGGGATGCTCACACCGGCCATGGCAGCAACGCGCGGGCCCCAGATACCGGCGGCATTGATGACGATCTCTGCCTGGATCGGGCCTTTTTCGGTGAGCACGCGCCGCACCTCCCCCGTGGGAGACAGCTCGATGCCGGTTACCCGGGTACCAGTGAGGACCGTGCCGCCCATCTCGCGCACCAGGCGAGCCATGGTGGTCGTCGTAATGTAAGGGTCGAGGTGACCGTCGCGCGGCAGGTAGATCGCGCCGTACAGGCTTTCGCAGCTGATCTGCGGCATCAGGCTCGCCGCTTCCTCGGGCGAAATAACCTCGACTTCCATGCCGATCGCCTTGGCCTTGCTAACGCTGCGCTGCAGTTCTTTGAACTGCGCCTCGCTCGAGGCCACCCGCAGGCTGCCCACGTGATTAAACAGGCCCAATTCGCTGTACAGTTCGATGCTGTACTTACGGAACTTCATCATATTCTCTGAAGTAGCAAACTGGGTGACCAGACCGGCGGCGTGCGCGGTTGCCCCGCTGGCGATCTCGTTCTTCTCAAGAAGAACGAGATCGCTCCAGCCGAGCCTGGCGAGGTGGTAAGCGATACTTACCCCATAGATGCCACCCCCGATGACGACCACCCTGGCTTGATTTTTCATATTGGAAAGATTTTCTCTCCTTTTTGATCTATTCTGGAGGGATCTCCTTAAAAGCGAAATCTACGTCAATTCCGCGGGCTTTCTGAGCCCGCTTCACCAAGACGTACCAAATCGCCGAGATAGCGATGATCCCGAAAGCGACGATCTGCGCCCAGAGATTCCTTGGAAAGTCGCCAAAATCCCAATTCCCCAGGACGCCCAATTGAGGCGCAAACAAAAACATCAACACCATGATTGAACCAAATACGAAGCCGATTCCGCCGAGGATCGTCACCCAGGGAACGTTGCCCAGCTTATACTTGGCGCCGGGAGAAGCTTCATAGAGCTCCTTCGCACGGTAAGGCAGCAGCGCGCCGGCCAGGCTGCTCAAGGCGAAGACATAGCCGCAGCCGAAGGTCACCCCGAGAGTTAATCCCACCCAGCCGCCAATATAGTTGTAGGCTAAGATAACCGGGATGCTGGCTAAGAAGTAAGCCAGATGGGCGTTTACCGGGGTGTGCAGTCTTTCATCTACCCTGCTGATCCATTCTGGAAGCAAGCGATCCAGGCTCATCGCCACCATGATGCGGGTCACGCCGATGTAACAGTTATTGACGATCTGGAAGGAATTAAGAATATATCCCAGCCCAATGATGATGACAATCAGCGGGCTGGCGGTAAGGGCTACGGCGATGATGTTCGGCCAGAGCCAGAACCCGCTGATCGTAGCCTCGCTTACACCAGACCAGTAACCGGCGCCGGCCACATACAGGAACTCGGTCCCTGCGGCCCGCTCGAGAGCGAGCGCCAAAACGGCCAGCAAAATCCCCGTGAAGATCAGCGATCCCACCAGGATGAAGACCTGGCCCTTAAAGGAACGGGCATCTTTGATCTCACCGTTCTGCTCGGCGCTGTATGTGGCCCACTGGAGGGAGGTCCAGGCGATTGGGGCGATCAACAGCGTAGCCAGCAAGCTGAGCTGAGGGTTCAGCTCCACACCAGCAGCTCTGGCTGCCTCAACGGCTGTCTGGTAAAAATTGGCGGTCCCGCCCGAAGCCAGGGCAAAAGAATTCAACCTATCCACAAACTCGGCGGGCGTCGTCGTGAACAGCACAATCAGCATGGTGGCAAAGGCCGCCAGTATGCCGTAGAACATGACATACTGCACTTTGACGTAATTCTTGAAGCCGCTGACCAGCAAGAGCATGGCGAGCAGAGCATTCAGGATGCTAACGATCACGATCCCGGTCGGTGTTGTGAACCACACTCCGACGCTGGACAGGCTCACGCTGCCCATCGTGGCTCCCAATCCGAGAAAAAGTGGCGCAAATCCCAAATAGGCAAGCAACCAGCCGGATAGCGCCACCCATTGTAGAATCCAGATGACAAATCCGGACATCAGCAGCGTGAAACCCCAAAAGCCACCAAAAGCGCGGCTTTGGAAGACGTAATCGCCTCCGGAACGTGGTAATGCCGTCGAAAGCCATACATAAGCCGCGGCGATTGGGATTTCCAATAAGGTTGCCAATAATATCCCCCAGACCAGCTTTCCTCCAGGGAGCGCGCCGGGTGCCCAGAGGTAAGTCCAAGGAAAAATCAGACCCATGGTCAGCACATTGTAGATAAAAGCGGAGTATGGAGACATCACCCGGACCAGGCCGGAGGCTTTTCGGGTGAAGATCTCCGGTCTGGCAACTGCAGTTGTTGTGGCCATCGCGTTCTCTCCTAAGTTTGACAAAACGCCCCTTCCGGTCGAGCGTACGTACAATGCAGGACGTCCGGTCAGGGTTAATGAGATGGAGACATAGATATGTGTGACTCGACCTGGGCTCACCTCCTTCCATCCACGGAATAGACCTGAAAGGTTTTCAGAAACCTTTCAGGTCTGTCCATGGGCAACCACGCTCAACCGCTCGTCATCTGATAGCTCTCCACCTGGCCGCCAGCCACATTAATCAGGCAGCCGCGCAGAATGCCCTCACCATACTCACTGCCAGGATTAATGCAGGTAGTACGTCCAATTTTGGCCACGGATTGGGATTCGTGAATGTGACCGTGCAGGCCTAACATGGGCTGGTAAGTCTCAATGGCCTGGCGCACAGATTGGCTGCCGGCGCCATGCATCACCATCTGCCCCGCCTTAAAAATCGGTTCCGGAGGATCAGTATTCCAGTCTAACATTGGGCAAGTATCTAACGTTGAATCTTTGGGAGGATCATGGAAATTAAAAATGCAGTGGCTTAGATCTGGTGCCCTGGGCACCATCTCCATGATCATCTTGCCGAGGTCTTCGTCGCTGACTTCTCTGGGAGTATTCCAGGGGGTAGGCGTGCTGTAGCCGATGCTGATCATGCTATGTTCCTCGTCGACCTGGACGACCTGCCCTTCGCAGGCAAAGAAGAATTCCGTGTTCTCTCGTCGTATCGCCCCTAATGTCCGGGGGTCGTCGTCATTGCCGCCGGTGACAAAGCATTTTATGCCTCTCTCGCTCAAGCGGGTCTCGGCCAAATCAACCCAATCAGATAATCGTTTGCTGGCAAGATCCTGGAATAGACGGTCAACCGCTGAAGGATCGGCCTGCAGGGACGCAAACTCATCCTCCTCCATGATCTGGCTGTAGAAACCAAGCGTGCCGAGGCGGTCATACAGGCCCTGCAACTCGGCCTCGGTAGCATAGCGTTCCGTGCTCCCCTGCAGGGTAGCCCGATAATGTCCATTTTTTTCTTTGATGATCGGGATCAGCAGCTTGCCGGTGATATCCCCTCCCATGACCAGCACATCGGCATCATAAAATTTGCCAGCGTTAAGGAACTTGCGGAAAGTGCGTTCAGAACCGTGCAAATCCGTGGCAAAGAAAAGGCGGGTGAGCTTCTTGCGGGGCTTCTTAAAGAGAAATGCCATCAGATTGTCAGACCTTCTCCAGACTCTCGCCAACAATCATCAAGTCGACACCACGGGCCGTTAAGGAGCCGCGCGCCAGGTGCTCTAATCCTTCGTCTGTTACGATCCGGTCGACGTCCTCGATCCCGGCCGCCTCAAAGTTCGAGACCACGCCCCACTTGCTGTGATCCGATACCACGTTAACTGGGCCGTGCGTGCGCTCGAACATCAAACGCACCACCTCTGCTTCCACGTCGGACGGGACCGTGAAGCCATGTCTTAGGGTAATGCCGTCTACCCCGATGAAGGCCTTATCCGCATACACCTGGCTCAGATTCCGCAGGGCAAAACCGCCAGCAACCGAGAGGGATTTCGCCTGAAAAGCGCCGCCAACCAGGATCAGCTCAAAACCGGGGTCACCAAGCTCGAGGGCCGCGCTCAAATTATTGGTAATTACCGTAATGTCTGCTCCGCTGCGGATATGCCGAATCAGCTGCGTGGTTGTCGTACCGCTGTTGATAAAGACGATCTCACCATCTTCGATCAATGCAGCTGCAGCCGCACCAATCAGGCGCTTTTCTTCCGGAAAACGCTGGGCGCGCTGCTGGTATTCGGGTTCTAATTGGATGCGTTGGTTCAGGATCGCGCCGCCATGAGTGCGGGTGATCACCCCCTCATTTTCCAACCACTCCAGGTCGCGGCGAATCGTCGCTTCCGATACATCCAGCATCCCGCACAGTTCCGCGCTGGAAACGATCTTGTTTAGAGCCAAATGCTCCTGGATCCGTTCACGGCGCTGGGCTGGGATGAGATTTTTAGTCATTGGATGTTGAATTCAGGCATGAATGGCGAAAAATGAATATAAAATAAATTGTACCGAACAGGACTTGAAATGCGAAGGGATACTACTTTAGCGTTTATGACGATATTTGAGCGAATTGATAAATCATTATAACGATATTTGAAGAAATTTGCAAGTTTTTGATTTTTCCATTATAATGCGTTGGGTGAAGCGTTCCCTTGATGCTTTACAGAGCAATCAACGTAAAATTCCGAGGAGCGTGCCATGACTGAAACTTCGATCGGCATGGGGGGTCAAGATCAAGCCGAACGCGAAATGTTTGAAAACGAGCTGAAGCGAATTCTTGTTGCTGGCGAAGAGGCAGGATTAATCTTGCGCGTCATCGGATCCCTGGCTTTCCAGATGCACTGCCAACAGTACGGTTATCTGCAAGCGGCAATGGGGCGAGTTTATACCGATATCGATTTTGCCGCTTACCGCAAACAGGCCAGGGAAATTAAGGATTTGATGGCCGATCTTGGCTATGGTGAAGATCGAGAGGTCTTCATCGTCAGCGAAGGAGACCGCTCAATCTTCCACCACAACAACAGTTCCTTGCATGTCGACGTTTTCTTCGAAAAACTGGATTTCAGCCACGTCATTAGCTGGCAGGATCGGCTGGAAGTTGACCAGCCCACCATTCCGCTGGCGGAGCTCCTGCTCGAAAAAATGCAGATCGTAAAAATCAATGAAAAAGATGTCATCGATACGATTATGCTGCTGATAGAACATTCCTTGGGCGATCACGATGATGAAACCATCAACCTGGAGCGAGTTGCCCAACTATGCGCCAGGGACTGGGGCCTCTGGCGCACGACCACGATGAACCTCGACAAAGTTCGCCAGCTGGCTCACACCTACCCACAACTTGCCGATGCTGAGAAGGCGCACGTCGAAAGCCAGGTGAGCGCGGCGCTCGAGCGCATCGAAGCAGAACCCAAATCGCTGGCCTGGAGGTTGCGCGCCCGGGTGGGAGATCGCGTGAAGTGGTACAAAGACGTGGACGAAGTAGCATTCTGACGGAGGTGAAAATTTGGCTAAATTGGTACGCGATCTGATGCACCCTGGAGTTATTACTTGCAGTCCCCATACGCCGTTGGGACAGGTGGCCAGAACCCTGCACGAAAACCACATTCATGCCCTCTTCGTAAGCGAAAATGGTGAGGATATCGCCGGTGTGATTACTGACTTCGATCTACTGGCAGGGGAATGGCTTTCGGAAGATCCCGAAAGCCTGGCGGTAATGCGCAGGATGACGGCCGGCGAGTTGATGTCCTCGCCGGTGGCGACAATTTCGGCCGGTGCGCCCGCCAGCCAGGCCGCTCGCCGCATGCTCCAGGAAACCATCCGCCGCTTGCTGGTCGTCGAGAACGGCAAACCCGTTGGCGTTATCTCGGTGACGAACCTGCTCCGCGACCTCGCCTCGCAGGCCATCAAAGCCCGCGAGACGGTCGGCGATGTTATGTCGGACGCAATGCTGGTCTGCCGGGATCGCACTCCGGTCACAGCCGCAGCCCGCGCCATGGTGGACTCCGGCTGGCGCTCCGTGCTGGTCGTCAACGCCACTGGAAAGCCGTTGGGCGTCTTTAGCGGCCTGGACCTGTTGGCTTACTGCCAGGATAAGGATTGCCCGGATGAAATTACCGTTACCCAGGTGATGCACCCTGCTCTTACCGTGGCGATGTCCGCTACCTTGCACGAGGCCGCCAACCTGATGATTCAAAATCACCACCATCGCCTGGTGGTTGTGGATCCGGATGATCTTGATGCAGTTCCCCTGGGTGTAATTTCCTCCTTCGATATTGTCGCGGAAATGGCCCGCCCCGGCTCCGCCTGGCAGATGGGATAACCAGCAGCCATGTTAATGTCTCTGGAGCAGGTGGTTGCGCGAGTCCCGCGGTGGGACGGCGCCGGTGATCTGAAAACCTCGATACTGGCAGGCGGGATCACCAACCAGAATTTTTTGATCGAAACCGGTGGGCAGGCTTACGTGCTGCGCATCGCTGGAGCGAACACAGAATTGCTGGGAATCAATCGCCAATACGAATATGCAGCCAATCTGGCCGCCGCCCGCCTGGGAATAGGGCCCGAAGTCGTTTACTTCATTGAACCTGAGGGCTATCTCGTGACCCGTTTCATTACCGGGCGACCCATCCCACCACAGGAGATGAGAGATCCCCAAATGATCGGCCTGGTCGCTGCAACCCTGCGAAAGGTGCACGCAATGCCGGAAATCCCCGGAGAATTCTGGGTGCCCCGCATCGTAGACGGCTACACCCGCATCGCAAAACGCTACCGGGTTGCGTTCCCGAAAAACTTTGACTGGTTGATCGAGCGCCTGCGAGATGCGGAAGCCGCCTTGCAGGCGAACGCCTTTGTGCTGCGGCCCTGTCACAATGATCTGCTAAATGAGAATTTTCTCTATGATGGGCAGATAAGGATCCTGGATTGGGAATACGCCGGGATGGGAGATCCATTTTTCGATCTGGCGAATTATTCGGTTAACCATGATTTCACAGATGAGCATGACCGGAATCTCCTGAAGGATTATTTTGGGGAAGTTACATCTATAAATTGGGCGCGCTTGAAGATCATGAAGATCGTCTCGGATTTCCGTGAGGCGATGTGGGGCACTGTGCAGACGGGTATCTCGAAACTCGACTTCGATTTCCTGGGGTATGCTAACAAACATTTTGACCGGCTGACCAAAAACATTCAGGATCCTCGTTGGGAACAATGGATTAAGGAGATTTCGCAACATGCCTGAACTTCCCTCGCACGCGCAAGTTGTCATCATTGGTGGTGGCGTGGGCGGCTGCAGTATCGCCTACCACCTGACGAAAATGGGTTGGAAGGATGTGGTGGTTTTGGAGCGCCACGAGTTGACGGCAGGATCGACCTGGCACTCCGCCGGCCTGGTTGGGCAGCTGCGCTCGGACGCCAACCTCACCCGCATGATGTACTACAGCACCGACCTCTACAGCCGCCTAAAAGAGGAGACCGGCCAGGATACCGGTTGGCGGGCAGTTGGCGGTCTGCGCCTGGCCTCCTCGGCAGAACGTATGCAGGAGCTCAAACGCCAGGTGGGCATGGCGCGTTCTTTTGGCATGCCCATGGAGCTTCTGACGCCCCGGGAATCCCTGGATCTGTTTCCCATTATGGATATCAAAGGCGTTGTGGGAGCCGCCTACACGCCAAACGACGGCATGATCGACCCAACCGGCCTTACCAATGCGCTGGCGGTGGGCGCCCGATCTGGCGGGGCCCAGTTCTTCATGGAAACCGATGTTGAAGCGATCACGGTGAAAAGAGGCCGGGTGGAGGCCGTGGTGACCGACCGGGGCACGATCCAGACCGAAATCGTGGTCAACGCCACCGGGCAATGGGGCGGTGAAGTGGGCCGGATGGTCGGTCTCAACCTGCCGGTGGTTCCCATGGCGCACCTTTACCTGATCACCAAGCCGATCCCCGGAGTAGAGCATGATTTTCCCACGCTGCGCGATCCGGACCTGCTGGTCTACTGGCGCGAGGAGGTCGGTGGGCTGGTAACCGGAGGCTATGAACGCAACCCCGCGCCTTTCGGGCTCAGAGGCATTCCAAAAGACTTCAAGTACCAGCTCCTGCCGCCCGATTGGGAGCGATTTGAACCGCTCATGGAGAATTCCATCCGCCGGGTTCCCATTCTGGAAACAGCCGAGATTATCCAGCTGCTCAACGGTCCGGAGGGCTTTACCCCGGACGGAGAGTTCTTGCTCGGACCGACGGAGGTCAAGGGCTTCTGGGTGGCCTGCGCATTCTGCGCCCATGGCCTGGCTGGCGCCGGCGGCATCGGCAAGGTGATGGCGGAATGGATCATAAACGGCCATCCGGAATGGGACATGTGGCGCCTGGACGTGCGCCGTTTCGGGTCTAACTACGCCGGTCAGGACCACGTGGTAGAACGCACCATTGAGACGTATTCCCGGTATTACGACATCCACTATCCCAATGAAGAACGCATGACTGGTCGCAATTTGCGCCTCTCCCCCACCTACTACCGCCTGCGTGATTTGGGAGCGGTATTTGGCGAGAAGACCGGGTGGGAGCGCCCCAACTACTTCAAGCCTTATGAGGCCCTGGCCCGCCACGGTCACGAGCCAAAAGGCTGGGCGGCGCACGGCTGGTCGCGCGCTATCGGCTATGAACATATCATGACGCGCCAGAACGCCGGTCTGTTCGATGAGACTTCATTCAACAAATTCGAAGTGCGTGGACCGCGCGCAGCTGCGTTCCTCAATCACGTTTGCGCCAACGACATCTCCCAGCCCCCTGGCACTGTTGTCTATACGCAATGCCTGAACCCGCGCGGCGGAATCGAATGTGATTTCACCGTCACCCGCCTGGATGATCAGCGCTTCTTCATCATCACTGGCACCGCTTTCGGTCAGCATGATTTGTCCTGGCTGCGCCTCCACCTGCCGGAGGACGGCAGCGTAAGGCTGGAAGATGTCTCCTCTTTCTACGCTTGCATCGGCATGTGGGGTCCAAAAGCGCGTCAGATCCTTCAGAAGGTCACCAACGCCGACGTCTCGAACGCCGCTTTCCCCTATATGACCTCCAGGAAGGTCATGGTCGGGGATGTGCCAGTCATGGCCTCCCGCGTGACGTACGTTGGTGAGCTGGGATGGGAATTTTACTGCCCGATGGAATACGGCCTCAGGTTGTGGGATACGCTTTGGGAGGCTGGAAGAGCCGAAGGGATGGTGGCGGCGGGATACCGGGCCATCGATTCCCTGCGGCTCGAAAAAGGCTACCGTTATTGGAGCGGAGAAATAACGCCGGATTACAACCCTTATGAGGCCGGACTGGGGTTCGCCGTCAAGCCGGACAAGGGCGACTTCATTGGGCGCCAGGCCCTGCTCGAACAAAAAAATAATGGTTCTCAGCAAAAGTTATGCTGTATGACCCTGGCAGACAGCCAGGTGATCGCCCTGGGCAAGGAGCCGATCCGGCCGGCCGGCGCCGAGGAAATCATCGCCTGGGTGGCCTCTGGTGGCTACGGCTACACGGTCGGTAAGAGCATCGTATACGCCTACCTGCCAATCGCGTTCAGCAAAACAGGCACCGAGGTGGAGATCGAATTCTTTGGCGAGCGCGTCTGCGCGGTGGTCGAGAAATCCCCCCTGTGGGATCCGAAAGGAGAGCGGATCAGAGCGTGAGTGGCCAGTAAATAGTGATCAGTGGCCAGTGAACAGTGGTCAATGGACCTGTGTTCAGTGGCCGGTGATCAGTGTGAGAAAAGGCTCAATTAAAAAGGAAAAGATCACCGCTGGACAGAATATAGATTGTTCTTGACGAAAAGTCTCACCCATAAATGATTGGAGGAAGCAATGTCAATCGTAAACGCGAAAGAAATCATGTTAGAAGCTGCGGAAAACCATTATGCCGTCGGGGCCTTTAACATCACCAGCCTGGTTCAGATGGAAGCCGTCGTAGAAGCTGCCATTGAGAACAGAGCGCCGGTGATCATCCAAACCTCGGTGAAACCGTCTAAGTTTTACGGCAAGGAAGTGCTGGTCGCCATCTACCGGGCGCTGGCGGAAACTGCGCCGGTTCCGGTCTGCCTGCACCTGGATCACTGCACCGACGTCGCATACTGCAAGCAATGCGCCGATGCCGGTTACACGAACATCATGATCGATGCCTCTAAGCAGTATTTTGAAGACAACATCGGCCAGACGAAGGACGTGGTGGATTATGCTCATTCACGCGGCGAGATTTCGGTGGAGGGCGAAGTCGGCACCGTCTCCGGCGTCGAGGACCAGCTCATCGTCGCCGAGGATGAGGCCCAACTGTGCAGCCCCGAGCAAGCCGTGGAGTTCGTGGAGCGCACTGGCGTGGATATCTTCGCGCCGGCAATCGGAACCGCCCACGGAGTGTACAAAACCAAGAATCCAAAGGTGGACTTCGAACGTCTGGGCAAAATCAATCAGATCTTCAACGGGAGCGGCGTGAAAGTCCCCTTGGTGGTGCATGGAGGCACCGGTCTGCCGCCGGAATACATTTCCCGGCTACTCGAGATGGGCGGCGCCAAGTTCAACGTCTCGACCGAGCTGAAGCACACGCTGATTAATGCCACCTTTGACTATATAAACGATCATCGCGACGAATACGATCCGGGCAAGATCGACAGCGCCGTGAGGGACGCCACCCGCGCCGTCGTCGCCCACTGGATGGATATGCTGTGCAGCAGCGGCAAAGCCTAAGGGCAGTGAACAGTGGGCAGTGGACGGTGGACAGTCAACTTTCAATCTTCAACCAATAGACTGAAAATACTCTAATCAAGGACAACGATATGAAGTCAATTGAAGAGTACTACGTTCCCTGGGTTAAGGGGATTGCGATGTATGTGTCCAGCCACATCGAGCTGGCCTGGCGCAGGCCGGAGCTGCACCGCATGATGTCCAATGAAAACCCGCACGAGCCTTCGCCGAAGGTGCTGGAAGCGATCATGAACTACGGGAAACTGGCCAATCGCTACCCCGACCAGGGCCTGGTGGTGCGCTCCAAGATCGCCGAAATCAACGGCCTGGATGGACCGGAAAACGTGATGCTGGGCAACGGCTCCAGCGAAGTATTTGATAATATCTTCCGCTGCTTCCTGCAGCCCGGTGAAGAGGTCATCCAGCACACCCCTTGCTTCGGCATTTATAAGCTGCGCGGCAATATTTTGGGTGGCAGCCTGGTTTCCGTGCCGATGGTGTACAAAGATCGCCAGCTGCTCTTTGACCCCGGCTCCATCCTGGAAGCGATCACGGAAAAAACCAAAATCATTGTCATCGCCAACCCCAACAACCCGAGCGGCAACTTTATGGACCCCGAGCACTTCGTCACCATTGCCGAGACGGGAATTCCGTTTATCGTCGACGAAGCTTATGTCGAGTACGCCGGGCTGGACAAATCCCAGGTAGGCCTGGTTAAGCAGTACAAGAACGTCTTGATTACGCGCACGCTTTCGAAAGCCTATGGCCTGGCGGGTATGCGCTTCGGCTACGCCCTCGGACACGAGGACGTCATCGGCCAGATCTCCGCCGCGCTCCTGCCCTGGAACGTGGGCACCGTTCCGATGTGGGCGGCGTTGGCGGCTTTAGAAGACACGGAAGGTTTAGAGCAGCGCGTCGACTTCAACAATGGCGAGATTGCCTATATTGAGAGCGCCTTAGCCGATATTCCCGGCCTGGTGACCTTCCACTCCAAGGCCAACTATATCTTATTTGACGGGGGTCAGGCGGGTAAACGAGGCGCGGACATGGTCAAATGCGCCGAGGAAAAAGGGCTGATCTTCCGGCCTGAAACGGCGAAGTATGGCAGCGATGGCTGGTTCCGTCTGACCATCGGCACCGCCGAAGAAAACCGTATGGCAGTAGAAGTCATCCGGGAGTTCTTCGCCGCCTGAACGGCAAGGATTAAGAATCCCCTCCAGCCCCCCTTGATAAGGGGGGAGCAGAGGTCCCAGCCCCTTGATAAGGAGGGAGCAGAGGTCCCAGCCCTTTGATAAGGTGGGCCAGGAGGCCACCTTTGGAATAGGGGAGAATCCTGGGCCCCCTTGAAGCGGGAGGATCTATACGTTAGCGAGGAGGCAAATTATGGCACAGATTAAGGCAGTCTTCTTCGATCAAGATGGGGTGATCATCGACACCGAGCGGGACGGAC